>CAMCQD010000161.1 GCA_945876925.1 uncultured Dermatophilus sp. | reverse complement strand
TTCACCGGCGCGAGCATCCAGGCGGTCACCACCGGCTCGTACCGGGCGGTCGAGTTCATCAAGGACAACATCAAGCTCGATGGCGCGGCGAAGGCAAGCACCGAGGACAGCAAGAAGGTCGTCGGGATCTGCACCCAGTACGCCCAGAAGGGCATGCTCAACATGTTCATGGGCGTGTTCTTCTCGACGCTGGCGTTCGCGTTCGCGGAGCCGTTCTTCTTCATCGGCTACCTGGTGTCCATCGCGATCTTCGGGTTGTACCAGGCGATCTTCATGGCCAACGCCGGCGGCGCCTGGGACAACGCGAAGAAGATCGTCGAAGTCGACCTGCACGCCAAGAGCACGACGCTGCACGACGCCACTATCGTCGGTGACACGGTCGGCGACCCGTACAAGGACACCAGCTCGGTGGCCCTGAACCCGGTCATCAAGTTCACCACCTTGTTCGGCCTGCTGGCCGTCGAGCTGGCGGTGCAGATCGCCAGCCAGACCGGCAGCACCGTGCTCACCCATTCGCTGGCGGTGGTGTTCTTCGGCGCCTCGGCGTTCTTCGTGTACCGGTCCTTCTACGGCATGCGGATCGCCCGCGGCGAGGAAGCCGAAGCGGCCATGCGCAGCAGCGGACTGGGCGGCGAGGAGTCCGGCGAGGCACTGCCGGACCCTACCCGGGCGGCCGGTGACGAGCAGGCGGCACCGGCCGGCAGCACATACGCCAGCCGCTGAACCCAGCTGACCCGCCGCCCCGGGACGTTACCCCCGTCCCGGGGCGGCGGCCTGCTACCCGGTCCCGCAGTAGCCCCCGGGGTATCCCCAGACCTTCCGGCGTGTCCTGCGCCAGGACCGCTGATCGCGGCGATGTCACTGGCGCGTAAGGAAGTTCGCCTCTACCTTCGTCACATGAGAATCAGCGACGTCATCTCAGCGCGCGGCCCCCACACGGTGGTGACCATCCCGGCCGATGCGACCATCCTGGAGCTGCTGGCCACGCTGGCCGAGCACCGCATCGGCGCCGTCGTCGTCAGCGGCGACGGCAAGCACGTCGAGGGCATCGTCAGCGAACGGGACGTCGTCCGGGCGATCAACCGCGAGGGCGCGCAGATCCTGCAGCAGCCGGTCTCGGCCATCATGACCACCAACGTCGTCACCTGCGATCCGCCGGCCAAGCTAGTCGATATCGCGGCCCTCATGACCGAGCGCCGCTTCCGGCACCTGCCGGTCACCCAGGATGGCGAGCTGGTCTCCATCGTCAGCATCGGCGACGCGGTCAAGGCCCGGGTCTCCCAGGTGGAGGCCGAGCTCGACCACCTCATGACCTACATCCACACCTGATCCGCGAAGGGCCCCGCTGGGCGGGAACCCGCGGGGACGCGCCAGGTCCCGCCCGGCCCGGCGGCGGGGCGGTTAGCGGACGGAGACGTCCGCGTGAGATAAGCAGGATCGCGGCGGGCGGCGGCCCCCCCCCCGCCGCCCCCCGCGATCCGCCCGCCCTATCGTCGCTGCCTGGCAACTCACAAGAAGATTGGGAAAAAACCGCAGGCCCGGGCCGGTAACCGGGCTAATGCGCTTGTCTGGCAGCCGATGCGGGCATGCGCGAAGATCCGCAGGACAAACCCGCCGACCTGCGGCTGGCCCTTCCTCTCCCCCGGCCCGGCGGCCGGGAGCATGCCCCGGCGGGTGAGAGAATGCCACGCATGCGCCCCATCCCACAGTCCAGCAAGCTCGATGACGTCCACTACGCGATCCGGGGCCCGGTACCTGCCGAGGCCAAGCGCATGGAGGACGAGGGCTACCGGGTAATGAAGCTCAACATCGGCAATCCGGGACCGTTCGGGTTCGAGGCACCCGAGGAAATCCTCGTCGACTTCAAGAAGATGGCCTCCGGCGCGGTCGGGTATTCGGACAGCAAAGGCAACATCCTGGCCCGCCGCGCCGTCGTGCAGCACTACGAGCAGCGCGGTTTCGCGCTCGACGTCGATGACGTCTACCTGGGCAATGGCGTGAGCGAGCTCATCAGCATCTCGATGCAGGCGCTGCTGGACAACGGGGACGAGGTGCTGATCCCGGCCCCCGACTATCCCCTGTGGACGGCTTCGGTGTCGCTGTCCGGCGGGCGCCCGGTGCATTACCTGTGCGATGAGAGCCGGGACTGGGAACCTGACCTGGAGGACCTGCGCAGCAAGATCACCGACCGCACCCGCGGCATCGTCATCATCAATCCGAACAACCCCACCGGCGCGGTGTACTCACGCGATGTGCTTAACGGGATCGTGGCGCTCGCGCGTGAATTCGATCTCATCCTGTTTTCCGACGAGATCTACGACAAGATCCTCTACGACGGCGCCGAGCACATCCACGTCGCTCCGCTGGCTCCGGATCTGCTGTGCCTGACCTACAGCGGCTTGTCCAAGGCGTACCGCATCGCCGGATTCCGGGCCGGCTGGATGGTGGTCACCGGCGCCCGGGAATCGGCCCGCGGCTATCTGGGCGGCATCGACATGCTCACCAACATGCGCCTGTGCGCCAACCACCCGGCTCAGCACATCATCGGCACCTGCCTGGGCGGGTATCAGAGCATTACCGACCTGGTGCGGCCCGGCGGGCGGCTGTTCGAGCAGCGCAACATCGCCGTCGAGATGCTCAGCGACATCCCCGGGGTGAGCACCACCGTGCCCAAGGGGGCACTGTACATCTTCCCCCGGCTCGACCCGCAGGTGTACCCCATCGCCGATGATGAGCAGTTCGTGCTCGATCTGCTGCGTGAGGAGCGGCTGCTGGTCGTGCAAGGCTCAGGGCTGAACTGGCCGCGCCCCGACCACATCCGCATCGTCACCCTGCCCCGGGTCGAGGATCTCCAGGAGGCGATCGGCAGGCTCGGCAGGTTCCTGGCCCGGCGGCGCTAGCCCGGCGGCGCGCCCTCACGGCAGCGCGGGCGCGCCGGTACCGCAGCTGGCCGGGACGGCTCCGCCAGTGCCGTCCCGGCCAGCTGCGTGCGCCCCGCCCGGCGCCGTTTAAGCTCACCGGGCTTTGGCGTACCTCAGTTCACCGTGCTGGTGCCCAGCGTCACCGTGGCCCTCTTGCTCGTGCCAGCGGAGTTCTGCCACGTCACCGTCACCCGCGTGCCCGGCTCCTTGCTCCCGACCAGGCTGGCCAGCTCGCTCGCGCTGCTGATTTCCTTACCGTCGATAGCAGTGATGATGTCCCCGCGCGACAGGCCGGCCGCCCCGGCCGCCGAGTCTCCGGGGATCGCGACGATGACCGCGCCCTCGGCCGACGGGTCGGTGCCCACCTGCACCCCGAGCGCCCCCTTGGGGCCGATGCGCACCGTGCCGGACTCCTCGCCAGCGCGGATCTTCGAGACCACGCCCATCGCCTCGCTGATCGGGGTGGCATAGCCGTCGACGTCCCCGCCCGCGGAGGCGGCCGTGGTCAGCCCGACGACCTCCCCGGAGGAGTTGAGCAGCGGCCCGCCGGAGTAGCCCTGGACCACGTCGGCGTCGGTCTTGATGAGATCGGTCAGCCGGGAGGACGGGCCGAAGGTGGTGCCCTCGGAAACGTCAATCGCTTCGTTGATCCCGGTGACCTTGCCCTGCAGCCGGGTGAGGAACCCCTGGCCGTTGCCGTTACCGACCGCGTACACGGTGTCGCCCAGCTTGGCCGCTGCCTGCGAGACCGTGACGGTGGACAGGTTCTTCGCCCCGGACAGCTGCAGCAGCGCCACGTCACGGGCGCTGTCGGCGCCTACCACCTTGGCGGTGTAGGTGTTCCCGGTGTCGGCGACGGTGACCTTGACCGACTCGGAGCCGTCCACCACGTGGTAGTTCGTCAGCACCTGGCCGTCGGCGGTGAGCACCATGCCGGTGCCCATGCCCTCGCCGCTGGTGGCCTCCGTGTTGATGAGGACGACGCCGGGAGCGTCACTGACCCGCACCCCCCGGTCGAGATTGCTGGTCACCCGCTCGGAACCGGTCCCCCACGGCTGACGGCCGCGCCGGTCGGACGGGAGCGACTGGCCGGGCGTGCCGTACGCCTCCAGTTCCTGGCTTTCCTGCACGCCGGCGATGTCCTGTGAGTCCTGGCCGATGCCGTACGGCAAGGTTCCCTGAGCGCGCAGCGACTGCTGGGCCGCGGACATCGGACCGGAAGCCATGGTGGCGGCCCCGGCCGCGGCTACGACTGCGACCGCTCCTGCGACCACAGCGATCGAGCGCTTGCGGCGCGCGAAGAACGATCGGGTGCTCATGTCTTGTCCCTTCGTGACAGTTGTCTTCAATGGACAGCACACAACCCGCTCACGTGCACACCCCATGACGACGCTGTGAGCCAGCTATGAGAGTCCCCCAGCCCCCTGAACCATGCATACACGTTGACGAGCACCCACCGCGCGCGGTTCCCGTCTGCGGGACAGTGCCCGGCTGGCGCTGAGATTCGCCTCGTCCGGGACCAATCGGCAAGGGAACGGGCCGCGACAGCGATTCACCGGCGGATCGGGGCCGCGGGCGGCGGCGAGGTCCCGCCGGGAGGCTAGGCGAGCACCGCATCGACCAGGGCGGGTAACGCCACGGCCGCAGTCTGCGGCCAGGACACATCGGCCACGCCCGTCTCCGTCAGGCGGCTGGGATCGGGGTTGATCTCGATCACGGTCGCTCCGCTGCTGGCCGCGATCTCCGGCAGCGCCGCGAACGGGTAGACGATCCCCGAGGTTCCCACGACGAGCACCAGCTCGGCGTCACGGGACCATCGCTCGGCGTCGCGGAAGGCACCGGCGGGCAGCATCTCACCGAACCAGACCACGTCAGGGCGGATATCACCGCGGCAGTGCGGGCACGGCGGAGGGGCGAGCCGCTCGGGCACGTGCGCGGGCAGCTCGACCGGGCCCGGGTAGGGGCGCCCGCAGGTGTCGCACCGGTAGCTCAGCAGCTGTCCGTGAACGTGGGCCACCCCCGTGCTCCCGGCACGTTCATGCAGGTCATCGATGTTCTGGGTAGCGATGCGCACGCCCGGGCAGGCCTGCTGCCAGCGGGCCAGGGCCAGGTGGCCGGCGTTGGGCCCGGCGGCGCGGACCTGCTGCATCCGCCAGGCGTTCCAGGCCCACACCAGGGGCTTGTCGGCGAACCACGCCTCCGGGGTCGCCAGCCGCATCGGGTCGAACCGCGCCCACAGGCCCGTGTGCTCTTCGCGGAAGGTGGACACGCCGCTCTCGGCGGACATCCCGGCCCCGGTGAGCACGGTGACCCGCTCGCAGCCCC
>CAMCQD010000160.1 GCA_945876925.1 uncultured Dermatophilus sp. | reverse complement strand
CCTCGGTCACGAGCACCGGCCCGGTCCCGCCCATCACCACCGCGCTGCGCCCTGGCCGGGTGGCCAGCGGGCCCCACCACAGCGCGCATTCGAGCACCACCCCCCGCAGCGAGGTCCATTGCGCCTCGGCTCCGGCCGGGATCGCGGTGGGCGGGAACCCCGGGGCCATCTTCGCCCCGGTCGCGGGCACGCGCGCGGCCACCGATTCGACGAAGCTGAACGGCGGGCTGATGGCCTCCAGGCTCGTCAGCCGCCGGGGACGGCCGGAGGGGTCGGTGCTGGTCGTCACCCGGCGGGCGGGGTCGAACCACGCTCCGGCCAGCTGCCCGTCGCCGGTGCGCCCGCCGGCTGGCAGCCGGATCTCCTCGGCCAGGGCGACCAGGGTGCGCACGTTCGGGAAGTGCCGCAGGTTGATCCCGGCGATGGTGGCCGTGGCCGGGTCGCTGTCGACCGCGATCACGGCCAGGTCCAGGGCTGCCAGGGCCATCGCGTCGGCCCCGATCCCGCAGCCCAGGTCGTACACCTGCCGCACCCCCGCCTGGGCGAACCGGGCCGCATGCCGCGCCGCGATCTCCAGCCGGGTGGCCTGCTCCAGCCCGTCGGGGGTGAACAGCATCCCGTTGGCGAACTCGCCGAATTTGGCCCGTCCCCGGGCCCGGAGCCGGGACTGGGTGAGCGCGGCCGCTACCAGCTCGGGTTCGTACCCGGCCTCGCGTAACGACTCGCCCAGCGGCACAGCCGTCTTCTCGTCGTACCCGGGTAGCGCTGACAGCAGGCTCCAGCCCCGGGCCGAGGTGAGTAAGGCGACGGTGTCCATGTTCATACCCACCACCCTGCCGTACCCGGCCGCGCCTGCCGGCCCCCGCGCCCCGGCCCGTGCCGCAGGGATGCGGTCGCGGCCATCCGCAGGGACCCCGGGCCGGGGGCGCCCGGGCGGGGGAGCGGCCCGGCTGGCACTCGAGTTGACCGAGTGCTAGCTGCGACCTAGATTCGTCTTAGCACTCGGGTGGTGCAAGTGCCAGCGTTGCGCGCGGCCTCGCGGTCCAGGTGACCGGCGGCGCCGGGCAGCGGTGAGCCGCCTCCCGGGACGACGTAGCCGGCGTTCGCGTGTGACCCCCGCGACGGCGCCCGGGAATCCGGCTCGAACCATTAACGTCAATCGCGTCCCGCCAGGGGCGCGCAGCAAGGAAGGTCGAAACGTGTCGGTTTCCATCAAGCCGCTCGAGGACCGCATCGTCGTCAAGTCGAGCGAAGCCGAGCAGACCACCGCCTCCGGTCTCGTCATCCCGGACACCGCCAAGGAGAAGCCCCAGGAGGGCGAGGTCCTGGCCGTTGGTCCCGGCCGCTGGAACGAGGACGGCGACGAGCGCATCCCGCTCGACGTGCAGGTCGGTGACAAGGTCATCTACAGCAAGTACGGCGGCACCGAGATCAAGGTCGGCGGCGAGGAGTACCTCATCCTCTCGGCCCGCGACGTTCTCGCCGTCATCGCCTGACGTGCTCGCACGGCACTCACGTAGCGAAGGACAGTAATGGCCAAGACACTTGAGTTCAGCGACTCCGCCCGTAAGGCGCTGGAGCGGGGTGTCAACGCCCTCGCCGACACCGTTAAGGTGACGCTCGGCCCCAAGGGCCGCAACGTCGTCCTCGACAAGTCGTGGGGCGCCCCCACCATCACCAACGACGGCGTGACCATCGCCCGCGAGGTCGAGCTGGAGGACCCGTACGAGAACCTCGGCGCTCAGCTCGCCAAGGAAGTCGCCACCAAGACCAACGACATCGCCGGTGACGGCACCACCACCGCGACCGTGCTCGCCCAGGCGATGGTCCGCGAGGGCCTGCGCAACGTCGCCGCGGGCGCCAGCCCGGCCGGCCTCAAGCGCGGCATGGACGCCGCCGTCGGCGCCGTGAACGACCGCCTGCTCGGCAGCGCCCGCGAGGTGCAGGGCCGTGAGGAGATCAGCCAGGTCGCCGCGTTGTCTGCCCAGGACGCCGAGATCGGCGACATCATCGGCGAAGCCTTCGAGAAGGTCGGCAAGGACGGCGTCATCACCGTCGAGGAGTCGCAGACTTCCTCCACTGACCTCGAGTTCACCGAGGGCATGCAGTTCGACAAGGGCTACCTGTCGCCCTACTTCGTCACTGACTTCGACCGCATGGAAGGCGTCCTGGAGGACACCCTCGTGCTGGTCAGCAATGGCAAGATCTCGGCCGTCTCCGACCTGCTCCCGCTGCTGGAGAAGGTCGCCGGGGCCAAGAAGCCGCTGCTGGTCATCGCCGAGGATGTGGAGGGCGAGGCGCTGTCGACCCTGGTGGTCAACCGGATGCGCGAGATCCTCAAGGTCATCGCCGTCAAGGCCCCCGGTTTCGGTGACCGCCGCAAGGCCATGCTGCAGGACATCGCGACCCTCACCGGCGCGACCGTCATCAGCGAAGAGGTCGGCCTGCGGCTCGACCAGGCCGGCCTGGAGATGCTCGGCTCGGCCCGCCGCGTCGTGTCCACCAAGGACAGCACCACCATCGTCGATGGCGGCGGTGCCCAGGAGGAGGTCGACGCCCGGGTCGCGCAGATCAAGGCCGAGATCGACAAGACCGACTCCGACTGGGACCGCGAGAAGCTCCAGGAGCGCCTGGCCAAGCTGGCCGGCGGCGTGTGCGTCATCCGCGTCGGTGCCTACACCGAAGTGGAGATGAAGGAGAAGAAGCACCGCATCGAAGACGCTATCTCGGCTACCCGGGCAGCTATCGAGGAGGGCATCGTCGCCGGTGGCGGCACCGCCTTGCTGCACGCGGCCGGCGCTATCGACGCGCTCGACCTGACCGGTGACGAGGCCACGGGCGCGGCCATCATCCGCAAGGCGTGCGCCGAGCCGCTGCGCTGGATCGCCGAGAACGCTGGCCTGCAGGGCTACGTGGCGGTCGCCAAGGTGTCCGAGCTGCCGGCGGGCCAGGGCCTGAACGCGGCCACTGGCGAATACGGCGACCTGCTCGCCGACGGCATCATCGACCCGGTCAAGGTGTCGCGCTCGGCGCTGCGGAACGCGGCCTCGATCGCGTCCATGGTGCTCACCACCGACACCCTGGTCGTGGAGAAGAAGGAAGAGGAGTCCAAGGCCGCGGCAGGTCACGGGCACGCTCACTGACCTGGGCGACGCCCCGGCGTCACACGGCGGGCCGCACCATCCGGTGCGGCCCGCCGTTTCGCGTATCCGGCGGCAGGGCGCCTCAGCTGGCCCGGCGGGGCCGGGCGGATAGGTAGTACTCCTCGCGGTCAGCTTCGGTCAGGCCGCCCCAGACGCCGTATGGCTCGTGGGTGGCCAGGGCGTGCTCACGGCATTCCCGCAGCACCGGGCAGCGCGCGCAGATGGCCTGGGCCGCGCGGTCGCGGTTACGGCGGGCCTGGCCGCGTTCGCCCTCCGGGTGGAAGAACACGCTCGGGTCGGCGTCCCGGCAAGCCCCGGCGAACTGCCAATCCCAGACGTCCGCGATGGGGCCGGGCAGTCGGGTCACATTGGTCATCTCAGTTGCCTCCGTCCCGCGCGGTTCTGGCTCGCGGGACACGCGAGCCGGCAGCGGCGGATGGTTGCGGGTGCCTCATCGCGCCTGGGCGGCGCTGCGAGGTGGACGTGCGCTCTGCTGGACGCGTCCGTGAAAAATGGTCGTTGCTGGGACCGCATGCGCGCCGGGCGGCGGGCCCGTGGGTGCCGCCGGGGCTCCTGAACGTTCGTCCAGTTCTACCCCGTGCGGCCGTCAATAGTGCCCTCGCGTGGGGAAAATAGCCGCCTGCCGGGTGGCGGCGGCGCTGGCGATGGCGACCGCCTCCAGGTGCCGCGCCGGACGGCGTGCGGGGCTGCCGTGCTGGTGAGGGCCCCGGAGGCGGTCACCAGCGGGCCGGTTAGCGGGGCCGGGGCGTCTTCATAGGAGGGGTTCCTGTTCTCTTACGTTCACATGCGTGCGGGGTGGGGGCGGTGCTTGCGCCCCTCGTCTCGTTGTGGCGGCCGGATTGCTCGCGGGCTACCCTGGTTCATCGGGGGAAACGCGCGGCGGCCCGGAAGGGTTCCGCAGGTGCCAGGATCACGCCCTGGCCGGGTGGCCCGGCCTGGCGCGGATCGTGGCGGCGGCGTCACTGCGGGGTCGCGGCGTGCGGCGGCGATAACATGCGGCTGACCGCATCGTGGGACAGCGGGAAAGACGGTGCGTCATCCCGCGGTTCCGGTCTCTGACCGGGTAAGGAGCAGTTCAGCGTGATCGATTCCGGATCCAGCCGGCAGCGGGCGGGCCTGCAGAGCGTAACGCCGCGGCCCCTGCCGCCGATGGGATCCATGAGTGCGTCGTCACGACTGACCGAGCTCGCCCTGCGGGCTAAGGATCCGTCGGACAAGGAGTCGCGCGACCGGTTGATGACCGCTGTCTACGACCGGGCGTTCCGCTACTCACGCGCTCGGCTCGGGAGATTCCCGAGGGCCGCGAACGCGGCCGAGGATGCTGCTCAGGAGGTGTGTATCGCGGTGCTCATGTCATTGGAGAAGTACGACGACCGTGGTGTGCCCTTCGAGGCATTCATGTACTCAATCTGCGCCCGCAAGGTTGCCGATGTGCAGCGGGCATCGATCCGCCAGCCGGTGCCGACGGATGAGTTCCCCGAGCGCGCCGACCTGTCCTCCACACCGGAGGAAATGGCGGTCACCGGTGCCGATGCGGACGTGGCCTGGAAGCTCATGCAGGAGCTGCCTGCGAACCAGCGTGAGATCCTCACCCTGCGGATCGCGGTAGGGCTGTCCGCTGAGGAGACGGCGCAGTCGCTGGGGATGACCGCGGGGGCGGTCCGGGTAGCGCAGCACCGGGCGCTGGCGCGCCTGCGCAAGCTATATGCGCGGCAGCACGAGGAGGGGAAGTGACCGGGGGAGACCTGTTCGGGCTGGATGAGATCCAGTCCGACGACGAGCTGCTGGACCGGCTCGCCGCACGTGAACCGGACGCCGGTGACGGCCTTGAGGCGCTCCTGGGGGCATGGGTGCGCGACATCGAGGACGACGCTGACCAGGTGGCCGGTACGCCGATGCCGTGGATGGGGCAGGCCCGTCCCAAGCTGCGGGCGGTCAAGGTGCATCGTACGGCCGCGGTCGCCGGGGCGCTCGTCGTCACCCTGTCCGGCGGGATGGCCGCGGTCGCCTTGACGACGCCGACGGCCGGCGGCGCCCGGATCGGCGTCGCCGCCGGTATCTTCGAGCGAATCCTGCCGTCGTCCCAGACGGCGGTGTCCACCACGGCCA
>CAMCQD010000159.1 GCA_945876925.1 uncultured Dermatophilus sp. | reverse complement strand
GCACGTCCGGTACGGCGTGGCCGCCTACTACCTCATCCTCCCCTCCGAGGCGAGCAGCAACCTGGCCCGCTACGACGCCATGCGGTACGGGCTGCGCCGCGGCCCGGACGGCGCGGGCGCGCCCGACGCCGAGCAGGTGATGGCCGCCTCCCGGCAGGCCGGGTTCGGGGCCGAGGTCAAGCGCCGCATCATCCTGGGTACGTATGCCCTCTCCAGCGGGTACTACGACGCGTACTACGGCCAGGCCCAGAAGGTGCGGACCCTCATCGCGCGCGACTTCGAGGCGGCTTTCGCGCAGGCGGACGTGATCGCCTCCCCGACCGCGCCGGTGACGCCGTTCCCGATCGGCGCCCGCGCGGATGACCCGCTGGCGATGTACCTGCTGGACGCGCTGACCATCCCGGCGAACCTCGCCGGGATCCCGGGCATGTCGGTCCCGGCCGGGCTGAGCGCAGCCGATGGGCTGCCGGTGGGGATGCAGTTCCTCGCCCCGGCCCGGGCCGATGAGCGGCTCTACCGGGCCGGCGCCGCCCTGGAGCGTGAACTGCGCGCCCGCTGGGGGGCGCCGCTGCTGGACTCGCTGTCCGAGCCGTACCCGTCCGAGCGCGGCTGAGGAGGGCCACGATGCCGAACTACCAGGCCCATGACATGATCGCGGACTTCGATGACCTGCTCACCCGCTACGACCCGGTGATCGGGCTGGAGGTCCACGTCGAGCTGTCCACCGCGACCAAGATGTTCTGCGGGTGCCCGACGGCCTTCGGGGCCGAGCCGAACTCGCAGGTGTGCCCGGTATGCCTGGGCCTGCCCGGGGCGCTGCCGGTGGTCAACGAGCAGGCGGTCGCCTCGGCGGTGCGCATCGGGCTGGCGCTCAACTGCGACATCGCCGGGGTGTGCCGGTTCGCCCGGAAGAACTACTTCTACCCGGACATGACCAAGAACTTCCAGACCAGCCAGTACGACGAGCCCATCGCCCGCGACGGGCACCTCGACGTCGAACTGCCGGATGGGTCTTCCTACCGGGTGCTCATCGAGCGGGCGCATATGGAGGAGGACGCCGGGAAGCTCACTCACGTCGGCGGGGCCACCGGGCGCATCCACGGCGCGGATCACGCCCTGGCCGACTACAACCGGGCCGGGGTGCCGCTCATCGAGATCGTCACCCGGCCGCTGACCGGAGCGGGGGAGCGGGCACCGCAGGTGGCCCGCGCCTACGTCGCCGCGCTGCGCGACCTCATGCGGGCCCTTGAGGTGTCCGATGCCCGGATGGAGCAGGGGTCGCTGCGCTGCGACGCCAACGTGTCCCTGCGCCCGCGCGCCGGAGCCGACCGGGCAGGCACCGAGCAGGCGGCGGTGCCGCTGGGCACCCGCACCGAGACCAAGAACGTCACTTCGCTGCGCGCAGTGCACGATTCGGTTCTATATGAGATGCGCCGGCAGGCTGCGGTGCTGGATTCGGGCCAGGCGGTGCCGCAGGAGACCCGGCACTGGCACGAGGACACCGGCTCGACCACGGCCGGGCGGCCCAAATCCGACGCCGAGGACTACCGTTACTTCCCCGAGCCGGACCTCATGCCGGTGGAATGCTCGCCGGAGTACGTCGCCCGGCTGCGGGCCACGCTGCCCGAACCGCCCGGGCAGCGCCGGGCCCGGCTCCAGGAAGAGTGGGGTTTCACCGACCTGGAGATGCGCGACGTGATCGGCGCGGGCGCGCTCGACCTGATCGACGCCTCGGTGCAGGCCGGGGCCACCCCGGCGGGGGCGCGCAAGTGGTGGCTGGGTGAGGTGCTGCGCCGCGCCAACGCCTGCGGGCGCGACCTGTCCGGCTACCCGCTCACGCCCGCGCACGTGGCCGAGCTGGAGTCCCTGGTCGCCTCCGGGCGGCTGACCGACGCGATGGCCCGCCAGGTCCTCGAGGGGGTCCTCGCCGGGGAGGGCAGCCCCGGCGAGGTCGCCCATTCCCGCGGGCTTGCCGTGGTGAGTTACGATGGCGCCCTGCAACGGGTGGTCGAGGAGGTGATATCGCGGCTAACCCGGCGGTGGCGGACAAGATCCGCGGCGGGAAAACGCAAGCTGCCGGGGCGCTCATCGGCCAGGTGATGAAAGCCACCAAGGGAAGCGCTGACGCCGCCAAGGTGCGCGAACTCATTATCGCGGCCCTGGGCCTGCCGGGCTGAGCAACGCCGGGCATTAATGACCGGAACGAATCGCAGGCAGAGGAATGTTCGGGAAACGTAGCAAGCCGAAGGGGGCGAATAGCATCGTCCAGGACGAGAATCTCAAGCTCGTCGTGCTCATCCGGCATGCGAAAGCCGCGTCATTCTCCCAGTCCGGGGATTTCGGCCGCCCGCTGCACCGCGACGGGCGCGCCGCAGCCCGGGCGCTGGGTGCCTGGCTGGTGGCGCAGGGGGTGCGCCCCGACATCGCCGTGGTGTCCCCGGCGACCCGCACCGTGCAGACGTGGGAAGAACTCGTCCGCTCGGGGGTGCACGCCGATGACCTGTGGGCCGATGCGGCGATCTACGACGGTGAGGCGTCCGATCTCATCGAGTCGCTGCGGGCGATGCCCGAGGACGCCCGCGTCGTCGCGCTGGTCGGGCACATGCCCGCTATCCCCGATCTGGCTGCCGCGCTGGCCGATCACCTCCCGGCCGGCTCGCAGCACCCGCATGACGGCTGGCCCCCGGCCTCCATGTCCGTGGTAGCCCATCGCGGTACCTGGCTGGATTTCCCCGGCCCGGAAACCGCGATGGTCGCGTTCCGGCGCGGCTGAGCGGCCAGTAACGCAGCCCCGTACCCGGATTGCCGGGTGCGGGGCTTTCCTCATGCCCTCGCCTATTTTCACCGGCGACGCATTGTATCCCAGCGATTAGCGCGAATTTCATTAGCGTGCAGCCGGTTCCGTTTTCTGCCTGGGGCGGGTCCGGGGCGATTCACGGCGCCGCGTTCAACACGGACGTCCAAGTGTCGATGGGAGGTGTGGTCCAGGGGCCATAGGGCCTCCACCGGCCGACAGGAAGTCGGCCGCAGAGCACACTAGAAGGAGTCGCACGGATGCGCACAGCTCTGACATCGCCTGCTCGCGTCTTCGTGGTCGCCGCGCTCATCGCGGGGCCGCTCACCGTCGCGGCAACCTCCACCGCCCAGGCCAGCGTCGCTTTCGAGGGAGTACTGGAGCACATCGAGGTCGAAGACCGGCCCGCGATCGGTGCCAGCGTGAGCCGCGCCAACGCGGCACACCACTCTGGTGAGGATCACGAGCACGCCTATGCGCTGCGCCTTGCGGATTCGACCCGGGTAGGCGTGGAAGGCGGCGGGCTGGAACGCATTCCCAGCGGCACCCGCGTCAGGCTGACCTCGAACGTGCCGGACAAGGTCCGCCGGGCCATCTCAGCCGGTTCGCGGATCAGCGACCAGAGCGGCACGCCGATTCCGGTGACGAGCAAGGACGTCAGCACCGCCGAACGCTCTACGGCGCAGGCCGGCTCGGCGCTCTCCCGGGCAGTGCTCGGCAGCGCCCTGGCCAGCGGCAGCAACGTGACTGCTTCGGGCGTGCAGGTCCTGTCCGCCGGGCAGAACACGTACGCCAAGGGAACCCGCCAGGTCTACGTCGTCTCGGTGCTGCCGCGCGGCGTCTCTGCCGCCCACTCCACCGCCGCAGCTATCCGCAACCAGGTCGCCGGCGTCTCCCGCTACTGGTCAGACCAGTCCGCCGGGGGAGTGACCTTCGGCATCGGCAAGATCGGCACCCCGTACACTTCGGCCTACGCGTGCGGCGCCGACCCGTTCCTGTTCTGGAATGAGGCCGCCCGCCGGATGGGCTACACCGAAGGACCTGGCAAGCACCTGGTCATGGTCCTGCCCGCCGCGGCGTACAAGGCCGGCTGCAATTACGGGCTCGCCTCGGTCGGCTCAGGCCCCGACTCTGGTGGCGTCGTGCAGGTCGCCGACACCGCCTGGCCGGTGCTCGCCCACGAACTCGGTCACAATCTCGGCCTGGGACACGCCAAGGTGCTTCGCTCCCGCCTGGCCGACCTCAACCTGGGCAGCCTGCCTGCGGGTAGCTGGGTCGAGGACTACGGCGACCCGTACGACGTCATGGCCCGGTCGGCCTCCGACCGCGCGGGCATGCTGTCCAGCTTGCAGGCGGTGAACATCGGCCTGATGCAGGCACCATCGGTTGCGAGCATCAGCGGAGGCGCGGGCACGTACTCGATCGCGCCACTGAGCTCGCTGCGCGGTCTGCGCGCGGTGAAGGTGACCGACCCGGTCACCCAGGAGGAGTACTTCGTCGAGTACCGCACCCGCACCGGCAGGGACGCGCGGCTGTACCAGAACATGCCCCCGGGGGTGCGCGTGCTCAAGCACGACCCCAGGGAATACCAGTCCCGTGCCTCGGTCGTCATGGACGCCTCCCCGACCGGTTCCAGGACCGACCTGAACTGGCAGGTCAATGCACGCTCCACGTTCACCTCGCGCTCAGGCGCGGTGCGGATCACGGTCAGCTCGGTGTCTGCTTCGGCGGCGCGGGTCGTCGTCATGGTGGGTGCGAGGAACGCCGGCGCGAGCGCACTGAGCTCCCCGCCGGCTACTCCCAGGGTCACTGTGCCCGCGGTCTCCTCGACTGCGCGGGCCGATGGCAAGGTGCCGGTCAGCTGGTCGGGGGCACCGGCCGGGGGGGTGTATGACGTGCGCTACCGGACGGTCGCGGTCAGCGGCGGGCGGGTCGCCTACGGGGCGGCGAGGTCCTGGCTGAATGGCACCACCTCGGCCTCCGCGGTGCTGTCCGGCGCTCCCGGAAGCGTGTACCAGGTTTCCGCCCGGGTGCGGACCTCAGCCGGGGCCAGCGGCTGGACCCCGTGGGTGAGCAGCGTCGTGCCGGTGGATTCCGCCGCGCGCGGCACCAGGCTCAGCGGCGTGTGGGTCGCCGGGCGCAGCTCCGCCTACGCCTACGGCACCTTCCACTCGACTACTGCGAAGAACGCCACCATCACCGGTGTACGCACATACGCCAGCCGGATCGATGTCGTCGGAGCCAGGCACCCGAAGGGCTCGGTGGCTTATGTGTACGTCGACGGCAAGCTCGCCGCCCGGGCCAGCACGTACGCGGCACGGACCACTGCGCGAGCGGTCATCGCCAGCATCCCGGTGGCGTGGGGGGCGCACCAGGTGCGTGTGGTGAACGTGCCCGCTGGTGCGCGCGGTCACCTGGTGATCGACGGATTCGCCTACGCCCGCTGAGCATCCGGCGGATCAGGTGCGGCACGCCCCCTGG
>CAMCQD010000158.1 GCA_945876925.1 uncultured Dermatophilus sp. | reverse complement strand
CTGTCGGGTTATCCCTCGCGGGCCGAGTCGGTGCACGACATCGTCGAGAACTCGCACGCCTCGGGATCGCTGAGCTGGGCGGAGGGGATCGCCCGCGGGCGGCGGCTGCGGGGGCAGCGGCGGCACACCGTGGCGGTCATCGGCGATGGCGCGCTGACCGGCGGGATGGCCTGGGAGGCGCTCAACGAGATCGCCGCCGACGACCGGCTCCCGCTGGTGATCGTGGTGAACGACAATGAGCGCTCGTACGAGCCCACCACCGGCGGCCTGGCCCAGCACCTCGCGCGGCTGCGCACCGAGCCGCAGTACGAGGAGATGCTCACCTGGGGCCGGGAGAAGCTATCCCGGGCGCCCTTCGTCGGCCGCACCGTGTACGAGACCCTGCACGGGATGAAGAAGGGCCTGAAGGACATCGTCGCCCCGCAGGTGATGTTCGAGGACCTGGGCATCAAGTACCTCGGCCCGATCGACGGGCACGAGATGGAAGCGCTCCAGATCGCCCTGCGCCAGGCCCGCGACTTCGGCGGGCCGGTGCTCGTGCATGCCATCACCGAGAAGGGCCACGGCTACCAGCCGGCGCTGGCCGACACCGATGACGCCTTCCACGCGGTGGGGGTGATCAATCCCGAGACCGGCCTGCCGCTGGAGATCTCCGGGCGCAGCTGGACCGACAACTTCTCCGAGGAGATGCTCGCCCTGGGTGCCGAGCGCGAGGACGTGGTGGCGCTGACCGCGGCCATGCTCATCCCGGTCGGGCTGCGGGACTTCCGCGAGGCATACCCCGAGAGGGTGTTCGACGTCGGCATCGCCGAGCAGCACGCGATGGCCACCGCCTGCGGGCTCTCCTTCGCCGGGCTGCACCCGGTGGTGGCGATGTACTCGACGTTCCTCAACCGTGCCTTCGACCAGCTCCTGCTCGATGCCGCGCTGCACCGGGCCGGGGTGACCGTGGTGCTCGACCGGGCCGGGGTGACCGGCAATGACGGTGCCTCGCACAACGGCATGTGGGATCTGTCGGTGGCCGCGATCGTGCCCGGCATCCGGGTGGCGGCGCCGCGCGACGGGGTGCGGCTGCGGGCCCAGCTGCGGACCGCGGTCGGGATCGCGGACGGGCCGACCGTGGTGCGTTACCCCAAGGGCAGCGAGCCCGAGCCGATCGAGGCGGTCGCGGTGCACGGGGACGTGGACCTGCTGTTCGCCCCGGCGGGCACCAGTCCCGATTCGGTGATGGACCTGACCATCGTCGCGGTCGGGGCGATGGCCCCGGTCGCCCTGGAAACCGCCCGCGCCCTGGCCGGCCTGGGGCATCGCGTCCAGGTTGCCGACCCCGGGTGGGTGCTGCCGGTCAGTTCCGACCTGGTCGGGCTGCTGGCCGGGTCCAGGCGCGTCGCGGTAATCGAGGACGGGCTGGCCGCCACCGGCGTGGGCTCGGCCATCGCGGCCGTGCTCAGCGCCGCCGGGGTAGAGGTCCCGGTGAACCGGTTCGGGCTGGACACGCAGTTCCTGGGGACGGCCAGCCGCGCGCAGATCCTCGCCGGGGCGGGCCTGACCGCCGCGGCCATCACCCCCGTCCTGGCCGGGCTGCTGTCCCCGCTGAGTGAGCCCGGCCCCCGCCGGCTGGCCTGACTGTCCCCGGATCCCGCTCCCGCACCCGGGATCCGGGGGTCGTGCGCGGCCCCCGGGAAGCTGGCGTGGCGGGTCAGATGTCGCGGAAGGTCTCGATCCCGGCGCCGAGGGCGTTGAGCCGGTCGGCGAGGTCCTGGTATCCGCGGTTGATGACGTACACGTTGCGCAGGTAAGACGTGCCGGGCGCGGCCAGCATCGCGATGAGCACGACGACGGCGGGGCGCAGCGCGGGCGGGCAGACCACCTCGGCGGCCCGCCAGCGGGTCGGCCCGTCGACGACCACCCGGTGCGGGTCGAGCAGCTGGATCTTCGCCCCGACCCGGGTCAGCTCGGTGAGGTAGATCGCCCGGTTCTCGTACACCCAGTCGTGGATCATCGTGCGGCCCTGGGCGCAGGCGCCCATGATCGCGAAGAACGGCAGGTTGTCGATGTTGAGCCCGGGGAAGGGCATCGGGTGGATCTTGTCGATCGGGGCCTTCAGCGGCCCGGGGACCGTGGTGAGGTCGACCAGCCGGGTAGCCCCGTTGTGCGACCGGTACTCGTCGCTGAGCTGGTACTTCATGCCCATGCTGTCCAGCACGGCCAGCTCGATCTCCATGAACTCGATGGGCACCCGGCGGATGGTGATCTCCGAGCCGGTGACGACCGCGGCCGACAGCATGCTCATCGCCTCGATGGGGTCCTCCGAGGGGGAGTACTCGACGTCGGCGTCGATGTGCGCCACGCCGGTGACGGTGAGCGTCGTCGTGCCGATGCCCTCGATGCGCACCCCGAGCAGCTGCAGGTAGAAGCACAGGTCCTGGACCATGTAGTTCGGGCTGGCGTTGCGGATGACCGTGGTGGTCTCGCGGCGCGCGGCGGCCATGAGCGCGTTCTCGGTGACGGTGTCGCCGCGCTCGGTGAGCACGATCGGATGGGAGGGGGAGACCGAGGAGTCAACCGAGGCCCGGAAGTAGCCGGTGGTGGCCTCGACGTTCAGGCCGAAGGCCCGCAGCGCCATCATGTGCGGCTCGATAGTGCGCGAGCCAAGGTCGCAGCCGCCGGCGTAGGGCAGCTGGAACTCCGGCAGCTCGTGCATGAGGGGCCCGAAGAACATGATGATCGTGCGGGTGCGCCTCGCGGCGTCGGCATCCAGCCCCGACAGGTCGAAGCTGGCCGGGGGCACGATCTCCAGGTCGTCGCTGTCCGGCAGCCACCGGGTGCGCACGCCGATGCTGCTGAGCACCTCGAGAATGCGGTTGACCTCTTCGATCCGGGCCATGTTGCGCAGCGTGGTGCGGCCCTTGTTGAGCAGGGAGGCGCACAGCAGCGCGACGGCGGCGTTCTTCGACGTCTTGACGTCGATCGAGCCGGACAGCTTGCGACCGCCCTCGATCCGCAGATGCTGCGGGCCGCTGGTGCCCAGCGAGACGAATTGCGAATTGAGGTTCTGCCCCAGGCGGGAGAGCATCTCGAGGCTGAGGTTCTGCTTGCCCTGCTCGATGCGGGCTACCGCGCTCTGGCTCGTATTGAGCAGTTCGGCGAGGTCGTGCTGGGTGAGGCCCCGTGCGCGGCGGGCTTCACGGACCAGGCTGCCGATTCTGGCGAGGTAGTCTTCGGTCATAGCACCAATCTAACTCATATATGAGATATCAACGCGAGTTTGCTTGCGGCGAGGCGGTGGCCGGGGCCGGGACGGTCAGCTGCAGGGTGGGCAACCTGAACGTCCGACCCAGTATGTCACGGTCTGATCACGCCGGGCCGCTCGCGCGGGCGGCAAAGCGCCCCGGCCCCGTCCGCGTTCAGCGCCCGGGGATCTCGGTAAAAGTACCGGTGAGCAGGGGAGCGACCACGTCGATCTGCCACGGGCGCGCCCCCCGGGCCGCCAGCCCGGCGCGCACGGCCGCGACATCCGCCTGCGGCGGATCCCACACGATCCGCCGCAGCGTATCGGGAGTCATCACGTTCTCCGGCGGCACGGCGTGCTCCTGGGCGAACTCGCCGATGAGCTCGCGTACGCGGGCGAGCCGCGCGGCGGCGAGCGGATTACGGTCCGGCCATGTGCGCGCAGGCGGCGGGGCGTCGGATCTGACGGTAGCGCTGGGCAGCTCATCCTCGGGCAGGGCGACGGCGGTCTCGATGGCCTGGCGCCACTGCCCGGCGTACCGCCGGATCAGCTTGTGCCGGGAGGAGCCGACCGCCTCCGGGCCCGAGCGCAGCCCGCAGGCTGCCAGCTCGACCAGGGCAGCGTCCGGCAGCACCCGCCCGGGGGCCAGGTCCTTGCCGGCGGCGAGCCGGTCGCGGGCCTGCCACAGCTCCCGCACCAGGGCGGCGCCGCGGCGGCCCTTGACCTTGTGCATCCCGGCGGTCCGGCGCCACGGGTCGGCCCGGATCGCCGGCCCGGTGAACGTGGTCAGCGCCTCGAACTCCTGGCGGGCCCATTCGTCCTTGCCCTGGGCGTGCAGGTCGGCGGCGACCGCGTCGCGCAGCTGCACGAGCACCTCGACGTCCAGCGCGGCGTAGGTGAGCCACGGCTGGGGCAGCGGCCGGGCGGACCAGTCCACCGCGGAATGCTCCTTGGCCAGGCGCAGGCCGAGATAGTGCTCGGCGACCGCGCCCAGCCCCACCCGGGGAAGGCCGGCCAGCCGCGAGCCCAGCTCGGTATCGAACAGGGCATCCGGGCGCAGCCCGAGCTCAGCCAGGCACGGCAGGTCCTGGGTGGCGGCGTGCAGCACCCACTCGGCTCCCCGGGTCGACTCGGCAACCGGCTGCAGATCCGGGCACGCGATCGGATCGATGAGCACCGTGCCCGCGCCCTCGCGGCGCAGCTGCACGAGGTAGGCGCGCTGACCGTAGCGGTAACCGGAGGCCCGTTCGGCGTCGACGGCCAGCGGCCCGGTCCCGGCACCGAGCCGCCGGGCGGCCTCGACCAGAGCGCGTTCCTCGTCAACCACATCGGGGACGCCGCCGGCCGGGGCGGCCAGCAGCGGCAGCTCCCCGGCGGCGGGTGCGGGCGGGGCCTCCGGGGCGCGGTCCGGCCGGGCCCCGGCCATGATCGCCGGGTCGGCCTGGCGGAACACCAGCCTGGTGGAGCCCGATACGACCGCCGGGCGGGACGGGCCGCCCCCAGGCGGTTCCCCGTCCCCGGTGTGAGGGGGTGGAGTCGCGGTCATCACCTCTGATGATATCCCTCAGCCCCCGTGAAATCCCTGGGGAAACCCGGCGGCCGGCTGGCCGGGGTGACTACACGTCCCGCGGCAGCGCCGGGCGGCTGGGGAACGTGCCGGGCCGGGGCTCAGGCCGAGGGCACCGCCACCGGCACCGGCGGCAGCCCGGAGATCTGGCACATGAGATCGCACCAGGCCTGCAGATGCACGCCGACGTGGTGGTCCGGCGGGGACCAGCTCGCCCGGATCTCGAGGTCCACGCTCGGCTCGTCGCTGGCGAGCTGGCCGAACCCGGCCGACAGCACCCGGGTCACCGTGCCACCTAGGTAACTCGCGGCCACCCTGCGGGCGGCCAGCGCGTCAATCAGCCACGACCAGCCCACCTCGGCGAGCATCTCATCGTCGCCGAGGTCAGGCTCCAGGGCGGCCTGGGCGAAGCAGACCACGCGCCACTGCCCGCCCCACGCCTCCGGCTCGCCGGTGTCGCGCAGCAGCACGAACCGGC
>CAMCQD010000157.1 GCA_945876925.1 uncultured Dermatophilus sp. | reverse complement strand
TGTCGACGACGAGCAGGCCCGGGTCGAAGTGGTTTAACGCCCCGGCGATGGTGGAGCTGCGCAGGCCGATGACCTCTGCCAGGCCGTGCCCGCGCAGCTGCCGGGGCCGGTAGCCGCCGGTGGCGTCCTTGCCGATCCCCGGGACGACGATCGCCTCCACTCCGTGCGGCCGGTCGAACAGGCCGATCTTGCTGGTGCCGGAGAGGATGAGCACGTCAGCGCCTGGCTGGCCCGGGCCGTCCTCGGCGAATCCGGCCGCCAGGTGCAGATTGCGGCGCAGGTGGCCGAGGCCCTGGGTGTCATGCCCGTACAGGGCGATGCGCGGGCGGGACCTGCCTGGGTAGTTCGCTGGCATGCCACCACTGTCCGGGACCGTATTCACAACTAGATGAGCCCTGGATGAGGCCTCTCTTAGGCGGCCCGGCATCGTATGCATGCCGGTCAGGCAGCGCTGCGGGCCTGGTGGGCCACCCGGCCGATGCTGCGGATCAGGCGCGTCCGGGGTAGGTTGCCCGCGTGGTGCCCGGTATTACTCCTGATGAATGTCTCCAGCTCACCGACTACGACCCGGCCTGGGCCGGGGAGGCGGATGAGGCGATCCGCCTGGTCTCGGCGGCGTTATGGTCGACCGCGGTAGAGCACATAGGCTCCACGGCGGTGCCCGGGATGGCCGCCCGGCCGGTCATCGACCTCATGGCCGACATCAGCTCGGCTGAGGTCGACCGGGCCAGGGCGCTGCTGCGCAGCACGGGGTTCGCCGATAACGGCCCGAGCGAGGCGGCCGGGGGGCATCATCTCAGCTCGCGCACGGGCTTCCCCGTGGACGTGTACCTCATCTCGGCGACGAGCCCGCAGTGGCGTCACAACGTCGTGCTGCGCGAGTACCTGCGCGCCCACCCCGAGGCGGTGGAGCGCTACGAGGAGGTCAAGACCGACCCGGACGTCCAGCGGCACCCGCAGCGGTACGCCGCGGCTAAGGCCAGGCTGCTGGGCGAGCTGATCGCCGAGGCGCGCAGCGAATCCGAGGACGGCGGCTGGTAGGCGGCCGCAGGCGCGCCAGTGCCGCTACCCGCGCGCGGCGGCGCTGGCGTACAGGCAGATAGCCGCCGCCATCGCGAGGTTGAGCGACTCTGCGCGGCGCAGCGGGATGGAGACCACCTGGTCGCAGGCGCCGGCGAGGTCCGCGGGCAGCCCCCAGGCCTCGTTTCCCAGCACCCAGGCGTGCGCCCGGAGCAGGTCGGCCTGCCCGATCGGCAGCGGGCCGGCGCCGTCGGCGGCGTAGGAGGCGATCCCGGCGGCGCGCAGCCGGGTGAGCGCGTCCGCGACCGGCACGCCGGTGACCACCGGCAGGTGGAACAGCGAACCCGTCGTGGAGCGGACGACTTTGGGGTTGTACAGATCGACGCTCGACTGGCCGAGCAGCACCGCGTCGGCGCCCATCGCGTCCGCGGCGCGCAGCACGGTGCCCGCGTTGCCGGGGTCGCGTACGGCCGCCAGCAGCACGAGCAGCGACGGCCCGGTGGCGAGCACGTCCTCCAGCGGCACATCGAGGGTGCGCACGACCGCGAGGATGCCCTGCGGTGCCTGGGTGCCGGCCATCGCCGCGAGTACCGGCCCGGTGACGTCGCGGACGGGCAGCCCGGCTTCCCGGGCGGCGTCGAGGATGCCGCCGCAGCGGTCCCGGCCGCAAGGGTCGGCGTAGATGTCCGTCACCAGGTCCGGGCGCCAGGTCACCGCCTCGCGGACTCCCTGCGGCCCCTCGACCACGAACCGGCCCTGCTGCTCGCGGGCGCTGCGCCGGGACAGGGCGCGTATACGACGAACCCGCTGCGAACCTGGGTTGTCCAGGACGCAGCGGGCCTTGCCGGGGCCGGGCACGGGGCTCAGGCCGCGTCTCCGCCGCTGGCCGCTGGCGGGACGTTCGCCCGGGCGATCTCGACCAGCGCGGTGAACGCGTGCGGGTCGTTCACGGCCAGCTCAGCCAGCATGCGCCGGTCGACTTCGATCTGGGCGACCTTGAGGCCCTGGATGAACCGGTTGTACGTCATGCCGTTCGCCCGGGCGGCGGCGTTGATCCGCTGGATCCACAGCCGGCGGAAGTCGCCCTTGCGGGCGCGGCGGTCGCGGTAGGCGTAGACGAGCGAGTGCGTGACCTGCTCTTTGGCCTTGCGGTACAGGCGCGAGCGCTGTCCCCGGTAACCGCTGGCGCGCTCGAGGGTAACCCGGCGCTTCTTCTGGGCGTTGACTGCCCGCTTCACGCGTGCCACGTGATGTCTCCTTGCTATGTCCAGCCCGGCCGGATGCGGCGGGCGCGATGGGCAGTGCTTACTTGCCGAGCAGCTTCCTGATCTTCCTGGCGTCCTGCGGGGCGAGCTCGACATCGCCTGCGATGCGGCGCGTCTGGCGGCTCGACTTGTGTTCCAGCAGGTGCCGGCCGCCGGCCTGCTCGCGCATGACCTTGCCGGTGCCAGTGAGGCGGAAGCGCTTCTTGGCGCCGCTGTGGGTCTTGTTCTTCGGCATCGCCGATCTCCTTGTCGGTTCGTCCCGCTGCGCGATGTCAGGAGCCATCGCGCCCGGGGGCGCGTGCGCGCCGCTTGGTGCCGGGGTCAGCCGGCGGGTCTATAGTCACGGCACCTGCGCTCAGGCACGGGCCGCCTTGTTCGCCTCGTCCCGCCGGCGACGCTGCTCGGCCTTGGCCTCGGACTTCTTCTTGGTGGGCGCGACCACCATGACCATGTTGCGGCCGTCCTGGCGGGGGGCGCTCTCGACGTAGCCCAGTTCGGCGACGTCCTCGGCGAGGCGCTGCAGCAGCCGGAACCCGAGTTCGGGACGGGACTGCTCGCGCCCGCGGAACATGATCGTCACCTTGACCTTGTCGCCGGCCGAGAGGAACCGCACGACGTGACCCTTCTTGGTCTCGTAGTCGTGGGTGTCGATCTTGGGCCGGAGCTTGATCTCCTTGATGACCGTGTTGACCTGGTTGCGACGCGACTCGCGCGCTTTGAGGGCGGCCTCGTACTTGTACTTGCCGAAGTCCATGAGCTTGCACACCGGAGGGGAGGCGTTGGGCGCCACCTCCACGAGGTCGAGGTCGACCTCGGCTGCCAGCCGCAGGGCCTCATCGATGTTGACGATGCCGGCCTGCTCTCCGTTGGGGCCGACGAGCCGCACCTTGGGCACGCGGATACGGTCGTTGATACGCGGTTCGCTGATGTTGCGCTCCTTAGATCTGCTGAGGTCTGCGCTGCGATGCCGGCGGCACCGAGGTGCGTGAGGGGCCGGCCCGTCACCTGGGGCCTGGTCCCGGACACGAAGAAGAGGCTTCCCGCGGACTCCCGCGAAAAGCCTCCGCACCACGCAGACTGCGCGCCGGGTAGCGACCGCAGACCTGCCAGACCCGGCGAACTATGCGCTCGGCGCGGGTGGAAGCGTGGTGAGACAGCTTCTCTTGGGAGCCGGGACCGTCGGAGCCGGAGGCATATTCCCGCAAGGGTAGGCCGACGGCACCGGCCGGTGGCAACTGGCCGGTTTCCCACTCTAGCAGGTACGCCGCCGCTGCTTGCAGGCAGCAGGGATTCCCGGGTCCGCCCCGCGGGTGATTGACTCGCGCGGCATCCTGGCATGCACTGGTCAGATGAACGATGAAAAGGACAATGCTTCCGCATCCGGGACTGACTCCAGCGGTTCCCGGCAACTGGGCGGCGCCCCGGCAGCCAGCGACCGGTTCAGCCTGACGGTCGGGACCGGCGGGCCGCTGCTGCTGCACGACACGCATCTGGTCGGCACCCTGGCGCACTTCAACCGGGAGTCGGTGCCTGAGCGGCGCCCGCACGCCAAGGGCGCCGGGGCGTTCGGTGAGTTCACCGTCACCGGAGACGTGTCGGCCTGCACCCGGGCAGCGGTCTTCCAGCCCGGCACCACCACCCCCGTGCTCACCCGGTTCTCCACCGTGGCCGGCGAGCTCGGCTCCCCGGACACGTGGCGTGACGTGCGCGGCTTCGCGGTGCGGTTCTACACCAGCGAGGGCAACTACGACCTCGTCGGCAACAACACCCCGGTGTTCTTCCTGCGCGATCCGATGAAGTTCCCGCATTTCATCCATTCGCAGAAGCGGCTGCCCGACTCCGGCCTGCGCGACAACCACATGCAGTGGGACTTCTGGACCCTCAACCCCGAATCGGCCCACCAGGTCACGTATCTCATGGGCAACCGCGGGCTGCCCAGGTCGTGGCGGCACATGAACGGCTACGGCTCGCACACCTACATGTGGATCAACGCGGCCGGCGAGAAATCCTGGGTCAAGTACCACTTCCGCACCAACCAGGGCACGGCGGAGTTCTCCGGCAGCGAAGCTGAGCGCATCGCCGGGGCCGACGCCGACTATCACCGGCGCGACCTGTTCAACGCCATCACGGCCGGGGACTACCCCAGCTGGACGCTATCGGTGCAGATCATGCCGTACGAGGAGGCGAAGACCTACCGGTACAACCCGTTCGACCTGACCAAGGTGTGGAGCAAGCGGGACTACCCGCTCATCGAGGTCGGCACGATGACGCTCAACCGCAACCCGGACAACTTCCACGCCCAGATCGAGCAGGCCGCGTTCGCGCCCAGCAACATCGTGCCCGGGATCGGCTTCTCCCCCGACCGGATGCTGCTGGGCCGGGTGTTCGCCTACGCGGACGCGCAGCGATACCGGATCGGGCCGAATTTCCACCAGCTGCCGGTCAACCGCCCGGCGGGCCAGCCCGCGGGCCAGGCGCCGAACGTGTACGCCATCGACGGCCCGATGCGGTACGAGCACACCGGCGCCCAGCCGGTGTACGCACCCAACAGCATGGGCCGCCCGTACTCCGATGAGCAGGGCCCGGACGAGGGCAGCTGGGAATCCGACGGCGAGATGGTCCGCACCGCGTACTCGCTGCACCCCGAGGACGACGACTTCGGCCAGGCTGGCCTGCTCGTGCGCGAGGTGTGGAACGACGAGCAGCGCGCCGAGTTCTGCCGCACCGTGGCCGGGCACCTGCTCGGCGGCGTGCACGGCGAGGTGCTCGAACGCGCCCTGCGGTACTGGGACCAGGTCGACCCGGACTGCGGGGCGGCCATCCGCGAGCTGGTCGCCGCCGGCTCAGCTGACGGGTAACCGCCGCGCCGTACGCCGCGCCCCTGGCGGGGGCTGGCCCGGGTGACTGCCCGGCCCGGAGCACCGGGCCGGGCGGTTCAGCCGCCGGCCGGCACCCCGCCCGCGGCGCTCACCGGCTGGCTCAGCCGCATCACCACGCGGGGCAGCCCGGCGGCGA
>CAMCQD010000156.1 GCA_945876925.1 uncultured Dermatophilus sp. | reverse complement strand
GTACGGGCCGAGACCGAGGTCGCCGGGGCACCCACCGGCGGCATGGATCAGGCCGCTTCCCTGCGCGCCCGGGCAGGGCACGCCCTGCTGCTGGATTGCCTGGACTCCTCAGTGCGGCAGGTCCGGTTCGACCTGGCCGCGGCCGGGCTGGAACTGCTCGTCATCGACACCCGCGCCAGCCACTCCCTGGGCGACGGGCAGTACGGTGCCCGCCGGGCCAGCTGCGAGGCCGCCGCCGTCATGCTCGGGGTCGGCACGCTGCGCGAGGTCACCGACCTGGGCAGCGCGCTCGCCGCCCTGGACGACGAGGTCACCGGTGCCCGGGTGCGGCACGTGGTCACTGAGATCGAGCGGGTCGGCGAGTTCGTCGAACGGGCCGGGGCCGGTGACTGGGCCGCCGCCGGAAAGCTCATGAACGCCTCGCACGATTCCCTGCGGGACGACTACGAGGTCAGCTGCGCCGAACTGGACAGCGCGGTCGATGCTGCCCGCGCGGCCGGCGCGCTCGGCGCCCGGATGACCGGCGGCGGTTTCGGCGGCAGTGCGATCGCGCTGGTCCGGGTCCAGGACGCGGCGGCCGTCGCCCAGGCGGTGCTGGCCGCGGCGGAGGCGGCCGGGCTGGTCACCCCGGTGGTGCACGTCGCGGTGCCCTCCGCCCCCGGTGAACGGCTCGCCTGATCCGGGCGGGCACCTGGTGGACAACTGGCAGCGAACGACGTTTTCAAGGAGACCCGACATGAGTGCCGCCGGACTGCGGGCAGCCCAGGAGAAGATGCGCGCCGCCGGGATCGACCCGGTCGCGATCACCGTGTTCTCGCACTACTACCGCCAGCTCGAGGGGGGAGCCACCGGCCTGATCGCCGAGGCGGACATCTCCCCGGTCACCGATCTGCCGCACGTGGACGACATCGTGGCCGATCCGGCCGCCGCTGCGGACGCGCTGGACAAAACCGTGCTCATCCGGCTCAACGGGGGCCTGGGCACCTCGATGGGGATGGACCGGGCTAAGTCGCTGCTGCCGGTCCGGGATCACATGTCGTTCCTGGACATCATCATCGAGCAGGTGCGCCACGCCCGGGCCGCCACCGGGGCGCGGCTGCCGCTGCTGCTGATGAATTCCTTCCGCACCCGGGACGATTGCCTGCGCACCCTGGCGCGCTACCCTGACCTGCAGGTCGGTGACCTCCCGCTGGACTTCGTGCAGAACCGGGAGCCGAAGATCCTCGCCGGCGGGCTCACCCCGGCGAGCTGGCCGGCCGACCCGGACCTGGAGTGGTGCCCCCCCGGCCACGGGGACATCTATACCGCCCTGCTGGGCACCGGCCTGCTCGAGCGCCTCCTGGACATGGGCTTCGCATACGCCTGCTCGGCCAACGCCGACAACCTCGGAGCCGCCCCTGACGGCCGCCTGGCCGCCTGGTTCGCCGCCAGCGGCGCCCCGTACGCCGCCGAGGTCTGCCTGCGCACCCCCGCCGACCTCACGGGCGGTCACCTGGCCATCCGCAAGTCGGACGGGCAGCTCATCCTGCGCGAGACCGCGCAGACCGCGCCGGAGGAGATGCGCTACTTCACCGACGGGGACCGGCACCCGTATGCGCACACCAACAACCTGTGGTTCGACCTGGGTGCCCTGCACGCTGCCCTCACCGAACGCGGCGGCGTGCTCGGGCTGCCGCTGATCCGCAACGAGAAGACCCTCGATCCGGCGGATCTGTCCTCGCCGAAGGTGTACCAGCTCGAGACCGCCCTCGGCGCGGCGGTGGAGGCCTTCCCCGGGGCGGCGGCCATCGTCGTCGGCCGGGACCGGTTCCTGCCGGTCAAGACCACCAGCGACCTGCTGCTCCTGCGCTCCGACGTGTACCGGATGGGCCCCTCGGCCATCCCGCGGCTGGAGTGCGCGGCCGCGCCGCTGATCAACCTCGATCCCCGTTTCTATCGCCGTATAGCAGATTTCGAAGCGAGGTTCCCCGAGGGGCCGCCGTCCCTGCTCCAGGCCAGTTCCCTTACCGTGCGCGGCGACTGGACTTTCGGTGCCGGGGTGGTAGCCCGGGGCGCGGTCACGCTGGAGGATCCCGGCGAGGCCGCCCGCGTGCCCGGCGGGACGGTGCTGACATGAGCGCGGCCCGGCAGGTGCCCTGCCCCACCGGGGAGCAGTACGAGATCCGGTACGGCGACCAGTCCGCGATCATCACGCAGGTCGGCGGGGCGCTGCGGGCCTACCGGGCGGGCGGGCGTGAGGTCATCGCCTCCTTCGCCGCCAGCGAGCTCTCCCCGGCGGCGCATGGTGCCGTGCTGTTCCCCTGGCCCAACCGCATCGGTGACGGGGCGTACGAATTCGACGGAGTGCGCTACCAGCTCGACCTGACGGAGCCTTCCCGGCACAACGCCAGCCACGGCCTGGTGCGGCACACCCGCTGGTCGCTAGCCGGGCGGGATGACGCGTCGCTCACCCTCGGCCTCGACCTGGTTCCCCGGGAGTCCTACCCGTGGCCGCTACGCGCCCGGCTGCGCTACGCGCTGAGCGGGGAGGGCCTGGCAGTCACCTTGCGCACCGAGAACGCGGGCGCGGCCGCGGCGCCGTTCGGGGCCGGGTTCCACCCGTGGCTGTCCCCGGGGGAGCATCCGCTGGACGAGTGCACCCTGCACGTCGAGGCGGGCACCTGGGTCCGCTCCGATGAGCGCCTGCTGCCGGTGGAGGAGACCGGCGACATCCCGCCGGAACTGGACTTCCGCCAGCCCCGGCGGCTCGGGGGCACCGTGCTCGACGACGGGTTCACCGGGCTGTTCCCGGGGCGTTCCCGGGTGCGCCTGACGGACCCGGACGGGGTCACGGTGAGCTGCTGGGCCGGTGAGTCGATGGCGGCCTGGCAGCTGTGCACCGGCGATGACCTGCCTCCCGGGCGGGCCCGCAGCGGCCTCGCGGCCGAGCCGATGACCTGCACCGCCGACGCGTTCCGGACCGGCCGGCGGCTGATCCGGCTGGAACCGGGGGAGGTGCACGAGTGCCGCTGGGGCCTCGTGCTGGAACGCCCATGAGCGCGGGCGGGCCGTCCCGGCCGCTGGCACGGCGCGGCGGCGTGGGATGGTCGGCGCAGGCCACCGCCCGGGACGTCGCCGCGATAGCCGGGGTGTCGGCCCAGACTGTCTCCCGGGTGGTGAACAACGCCGGGAATGTGCGCCCGCAGACGCGTGCCCGGGTGCTGGAGGCCATGGAGATGGTCGGATACACCCCCAACGCGGCCGCCCGCACGCTGCGCTCGGGCCGCTCGGACACCATCGGGGTGATCGCCCGCCACCTGGCCCGGACCGGCGAGGCCTGCCGGCTGCAGGCGGTGTCCGCCGCGGCCCGGGCCCGGGGGTTCGCGGTCACCTGGCTGGACGACTCCAGCACCTCGGCCCCCGACCTCGTCGAGGCGGTCGGGCGGATGCGCCAGGACGTCGCCGGGCTGATCGTGCTCGGCCAGGGAGCCGCCGACCTGGACCGGGTACGGACGCCCGGGCGGATTCCCGTGGTGGTGGCCGATTCCCGCCCGTCGGCACTGCCGGCGGTCGGGTTCGACCAGGGCGGCGGGGCGCACCTGGCGGTCGCGCATCTGCTCGGGCTCGGGCACCGCAGCGTGCACCTGCTCGCCGGACCGGTCGCGTCACTGCAGGCCACCCAGCGCGAGGAGGCCTGGCGGGCCACGCTGATGGCCGCTGACCGGCCCGTGCCGGAGCCGGTGTACGGGGACTGGACCCCCGCCTCCGGGTACTGGGCGGGGCAGCGGCTAGCTGCCGATGAGAGCGTCACGGCGGTGTTCGCCGCCAATGACGAGATGGCCATGGGGCTGCTGCGGGCCCTGCACGAAGCGGGCCGCCGGGTGCCGCAGGACGTGTCGGTGGCCGGATTCGACGATGTCGTCGCCGGCTACCTGTGGCCCCCGCTGACGACCGTGCACCAGGACTTCAGCGCGCTCGGGGAGAACCTGGTCCGGCTGCTGCTGCGGCAGATCGACCCCGCCCTGGTGGCCGGTGAGGAGGTGACCACGCTGGTCCCGGCCCGGCTGGTAGTGCGGGAGAGCACCGGGCCGGTTCCGGCGGGGTGATGCGCGCGGCCGGGGGCGGGCGCGGGACAATGAGGCTATGGCAATCACCCCCGCACCCGCGGACGCGACGTACATCGACGCCTGGCTCACCGACATGGACGGCGTCCTCGTCCACGAGGAGCAGGCCATCCCCGGCGCGGCTGACTTCGTCGAGGCGCTCAAGAGCTCCGGAGTCGGTTTCCAGGTGCTCACCAACAATTCCATCTTCACGCCGCGTGACCTGCGAGCCCGGCTGCTAGGCAGCGGCATCGACGTACCCGAGGAGCGGATCTGGACCTCGGCCCTGGCCACCGCGCGCTACCTGGCCGATCAGCGCCCGGGCGGGACGGCGTACGTCATCGGCGAGGCCGGGCTGACTACGGCGCTGTACGAGGCCGGGTACACGATGACCTCGCGGGAGCCCGATTACGTCGTCCTCGGCGAGACCCGCACGTACTCCTTCGAGGCGATCACCCGGGCGATCCGGTTCTTAGAGCGCGGGGCCCGTTTCATCGCCACCAACCCGGACGTGAACGGCCCCTCACCGGAGGGCACGCTGCCGGCTACCGGGTCGGTCGCCGCCCTGATCACCGCCGCGACCGGGCGGCAGCCGTATTACGTCGGCAAGCCCAACCCGCTGATGATGCGTACCGCGCTGAACCGGATCGAGGCTCATTCGGAGCACACCGTCATGGTCGGGGACCGGATGGACACCGACGTAGTGAGCGGGCTGGAGGCGGGGATGCGCACGATCCTCGTGCTCACCGGGTCGACGGCGCCTGAGCTGGTCGAGACTTTCCCGTATCGCCCGACCAGGGTCGCAGACTCCATCGCCGATGTGGTCGGCCTCGTGCACGAGCGCCTCCGCCGGGATGGTGACCAGGACTGATCTGCCTGGTCACGTCCCCGGGATGACCCTCCTATCAGGGAATATTCCCGGGAGACTAGAGTAAAATAGATAAGTGAATTTCCCCACCATTGGTCTACTTTCGGTCAAGCCGGGGTCAAAAGTGTTGCTAAAGTCTGGCCATGTCTGTGCGACGCGTGGTACCGCTGCTCACCGTGGGCAACCTGGACTCCTCCATCGCTACCCTCGTCGATCTCACCGGCATGGAAGTGATCATGAACCACGGCTGGATCGCCACTCTGGCCCCGCCGGATGATCACTCAGTGCAGCTGGGGCTGATCACCAAGGACCTGACCGCGCCGATGAACCCCTCGGTGTCGATCGAGGTCGA
>CAMCQD010000155.1 GCA_945876925.1 uncultured Dermatophilus sp. | reverse complement strand
CGGCCGCGCGGTCCGGCCAGGACGGCCCGGCACCGGGCGGTCCCGGATCACCGGCGCAGCGGCGCGCCCTGGCCCACGTGCTCGGCCGGGGAGCCGGGGCGGCCGTGCTGACCGCCGGGGCCGGCCCGGTGGTCTGGGCCGAGGCCAGCGGCCGGTCCGGTTCGGTCCGGCCGCCGCGGGTGCCGCATCCGGCGGACACCCTGGGCGCGGGGGACGCCTGGCACGGCGCTTTCATCGCCGCGCTCGCGACCGGCGCAGCCCCAGGACGGTGACGCCCGCGCACAGGGCCGCGGCGGTCCGGGCCGCCTGCCAGGCCGCTGCTGCGCGGGTGAGGCAGGAAGGGGCCAGGTCGTGGCTGGCCCGGGTGCGCCCGCCTGCTGCCCCCTGACCGGCAGGCCGTGCCGGGGGGAGCGTCGCTGGCTGCTGCCGGACTACCGCGCCGTGGCCGTGCGGGGCGGTGGCATACTGGGCGCTGTACGTGCTCCGGGGTCGGTGAAAGTCCGAGCCGGCGGTGATAGTCCGCGACCCGGGTGCGCGGCGGTGCCGGACCTCAGGTGCCGCTTCGCGTACCTGGCTGACCTGGTGAAAGTCCAGGACCGACGGTGAAAGCCCGGATGGGAGGCGCACGTGCGGCGCCGGCGTCCGTGCCGGCTGGCGGTGCTGCGCGGCGCGCCGCCGTCGCCGCCCCTCCCGGAGCTGCTGAACCGGCTGCCGGGAGAGTGGATGGACGATTTCGACCTCGAGTGCCTCCGATCCGCGCTCGACCTTGCCGCGCTCGGGCCGCAAGCCGACCCGAACCCGCGCGTGGGCGCGGTAATCGCCACCGCGGACGGGCGGATCGCCGGGGCGGGCTTCCACCGCGGCGCCGGAACCCCGCACGCCGAGCTGGCTGCCCTGGCCGACGCCGCCGCGAACGGCCGCAATGTGGCCGGGGGCACCGCCTATGTGACGCTGGAGCCCTGCGCTCACACCGGCAGGACGGGCCCGTGCGTGCTCGCCCTCATCGAGGCCCGGATCGCCCGGGTCGTCATCGCCCGCCGCGACCCCAGCCCGCGGGCCGGCGGCGGTGCCGAGCTGCTGCGCGCCGCCGGAGCTGAGGTCGTCGTGGCCTCAGCTGCGGCCGGGCTGCCCGGCTCCTCCCCGGCCGCCTCCCCGCTGCTGGCTGAGATCAACACGGCCGCAGGTGAGCTCGTCCGCTACTGGGAGCATGGCGTGACTACGGGGCGTCCCTTCGTCACGTGGAAGTTCGCGGCCACCCTGGATGGCCGGTGCGCCGCGGCGGACGGCACCAGCCAGTGGATCACCGGCCCGCTCGCCCGCGCCGACGTGCACCGCCTGCGCGCCAGCGCCGGGGCCATCGCCGTGGGCACCGGCACCGTCTGGGCCGACGACCCCGCCCTGACCGTGCGCGCCGCGACCGGGGAGCCCCTGCCCAGCCAGCCCCTGCGGGTCGTCGTGGGACGCCGGGACCTGCCGCCCGGTGCCCGCGTGCTGCGCTCCGGCGATGGGGCCGCGCCCGCGCTGCACCTGCGCACGCATGACCCGGGCGAGGTGCTCGCCCGGCTGCACGACCGGGAGATCCGCCACCTGTGGCTCGAAGGCGGCCCCACGCTGGCGGCCGCGTTCCTGCGGGCCGGGCTGGTCGACGAGATCGTCGCCTACGTGGCCCCGGCCCTGCTCGGCGCCGGCCCGGGAGCCGTCGCTGATCTCGGCATCGGCACCATCGGCCAGATTGCCCGCTTCGGCCTGGCCCGGCTCGACCGGATCGGCGACGACGCCCGGCTCGTGCTGCGCCCCGGGCCGCCAGAACCACCAGAACCACTTCACCCGCACCCAGTGCGCCAGTCCCAGGAGAGCTGATGTTCACCGGCATCGTTGAGGAGATCGGCGTCGTCACCGCCGTGGAAGCAGGCCCGGACTCGGCCGTGTTACGCATCCGGGGGCCCGAAGTGACCACCGGGACCGCCCCGGGCGACTCGATCGCCGTCTCCGGGGTCTGCCTCACCGTGGTGGAGTGCGCCGGAGGGGAGTTCACCGCCGACGTCATGGCCGAGACCCTCGCGCGGACCTCGCTGGCAGGCATCGCGCCGGGCGCCCGCGTTAACCTCGAGCGGGCCATGCCGGCCTGCGGCCGCTTCGGCGGGCACATCGTCCAGGGGCACGTGGACGGCACCGGCGTCATCACCGCGCGCGAACCGGGGGACCGCTGGGAGGTGGTCACCATCGCCGTGCCCGCACCGCTGCGCCGGTACCTGGCCGAGAAGGGCTCCGTCGCGATCGACGGGATCTCGCTGACGATCAGCGCGCTCACCCCCGGCGGGCTGCAGGTCAGCCTCATCCCGGCCACCCTGGCCCGGACCACGCTGGGCACCGCGCCCGAGGGAGCCGCGGTCAACCTCGAGGTCGATGTGCTGGCTAAATACGCCGAGCGCCTGCTCACCCCGGAGGAGAACCGGTGAACGACCTGCTCAGCTCGGTGTATGACGCGCACCTGACCATCGCCGGGCACCCGTTGTCCTGGCGCGAGATCATCGGCAACGTCTTCGGGCTGGCCTCGGCCATCGGGGGGCTGCGGCGCCGGGTCTGGGCCTGGCCCATCGGGATCCTCGGCAACGTCATCTTGTTCACGGTGTTCTTCGGCACCGCGATCGGCCTGGAGGACGGGCGGCACCCGCTGTTCGGGCAGGCCTTCCGGCAGGTGTTCTTCATCGCCGTGAGCGGCTACGGCTGGTGGCGCTGGCGGCGCGCCGCGGCCGGCAAGGGACGCCAGGAGCCGGCCATCACGCCCCGCTGGGCCACCCGGGGCGAACGGGCCGGCTACCTGGCGGCGTGGGCGGCCGGGGTGATCGTCATCCAGTTCGCGTTCGCTGCGGTCGGAGCTGGCTGGGCGGCGCCGCGCTGGTACTACTGGGCCGATGCGTGGATCTTCACCGGTTCGATCATGGCGACCTATGCGATGGCCCGCGGCTGGGTCGATTTCTGGCTCGTGTGGATCGCGGTCGACCTCGTCGGGGTGCCGCTGCTGTGGCACAGCGAGTACTACCCGTCGGCGGTGCTGTACCTCGTCTATGGCGGTTTCGTCGTGGCCGGGCTCACCGTGTGGCTGCGGGCCGTGCGCGCCGGGGGCGGCGCGGGCCAGGTCCCGTCACCGGCGGCCGGGGCACGGGAACGGGTACGGGCATGATGGCGGCCTCACCGCCCGGCGGGCAGCAGGCCCCGGACGGGTTCGCGTCCATCCCGGAGGCGCTGGCGGCGCTGCGGGCGGGCCGGCCCGTGCTCGTGCTCGACGACGCCGACCGGGAGAACGAGGGCGACGCCGTGCTGGCCGCCGCCACCCTCACCGCGCAGTGGTGCGGCTGGGCGGTGCGGCACACCTCGGGGTACCTGTGCGCCCCGATGATCGAGGCCCGCGCCGACGCCCTCGACCTGCCGCTCATGGTGGCTGACAGCCAGGATCCGCGCCGCACCGCCTATACGGTGACGGTGGACGCTGCCGAGGGGATCACCACCGGCATCAGTGCCAGCGACCGCGCCCGCACGGCCCGGCTGCTCGCCGACCCCGCAGCCGGGCCGGGCGATTTCCGCCGCCCGGGGCATGTGGTGCCGTTGCGCGCGCGGCCCGGGGGAGTGCTGGAACGCCCCGGGCACACCGAGGCCGCGGTGGACCTGTGCCGCCTGGCCGGGCTGCCCCCGGTCGGGGTGATCGGCGAGCTGGTGCACGACGACGGTGAGATGATGCGCACCGCGGCCGTGCAGGCACTGGGGCGCGAGCAGGACCTGCCGGTCATCACCATCGCCGCCCTGGCCGGGTACCGGCGCCGCTATGACCGGGTGGTGCCCCAGGTGCGGACCGTGCTGCCGACCGCGCATGGCCGGTTCGGGATCGTCGGGTACCGCGACGAGGTCACCGGCGCCGAGCACGTTGCCCTGGTCAGCCCGCGCGGGGTGCGCCCGGCAGACGGGGCGGCTCCGCTGGTGCGGGTGCACTCCGAATGCCTCACCGGGGACACGTTCGGCTCGCGGCGCTGCGACTGCGGTCCCCAGCTCGACCGGGCGCTGGCCCTCATCGCCAGCCGCGGCGGGGTGGTGGTCTACCTGCGCGGGCACGAGGGCCGCGGCGTGGGCCTGCTGGCCAAGCTGGCCGCCTACGCCCTGCAGGACGAGGGCGCGGACACGGTCGACGCGCAGACTCACCTGGGCCTGCCGGTCGACGCCCGCGAGTACGGTGCAGCCGTGGCCATCCTCACCGATCTGGGAATCAGTGAGCTGGTGCTGCTCACCGGCAACCCCGCCAAGGCGGCCGCGCTGACGGCCGGGGGCCTGCGGGTGAGCGGCACGGTGCCGGTGGGCACCCCGGTCACTCCGGAGAACGAGCCCTACCTGCGGACCAAGGCAGTCCGCCTGGGGCATGAGGTGCCCGGTCTGGACGGGCACCCGGGAGACGCTGCCGCCGGGATGACCGGGGCAGCCGGGACGATGAGGAAGGTGCGCTGAGATGGCCGGGAGCGGTGCCCCGCACGTGGAAGCCTCCGGAGCGGGGCTGTCGGTCGCGATCGTCGCGGCCAGCTGGCATGAGGAGATCATGTCGGCGCTGATCGCCGGGGCCTGCCAGGCCTGCGCCGAGGCGGGGGCCGCCTCGGTCGAGGTGATCCGGGTGCCGGGCAGTTTCGAGCTGCCGGTGGCGTGCGCCCGGGTGGCCGGCCGGGTTGACGCGGTCGTCGCCCTCGGCACGGTGATCCGGGGCGGCACACCGCATTTCGACTATGTGTCGGCCGGGGTGACCCACGGCCTCATGCGGGTGAGCCTGGATTCGGGTACCCCGGTCGGTTTCGGCGTGCTCACGTGCGACACGATCGAGCAGGCCCGCGACCGCAGCGGCGCTCCCGGATCCAGTGAGTCCAAGGGCCGCGAAGCCGCCCAGGCCGCCATCGCCACCGCCGCCGCCCTGGCCTCCCGGTAACGCCCCGGCGTCCCGGTAAGGCGGCGTCCCGGCAAGCCCCGGCGGCCTGGTTCCGGTGCGGCCAGGGGGTTACGAGCGGCCCGGCGTTGCATCCGGGGCCGCGCCGTCGCCGGGCTCGTCCTGGCCGCTGGGGCGGGTGCCTGCGGCCTGGCCGGCCAGCAGCAGGTACAGCGAGCGCCGCATCTGCCCGAGGGCCTCGGCGGCCGCAGCGACGAGGTCGTCGTCCCCGCTGTGCGTGATGGCCTTGAGGGCCATGGTGACCTGGGCGTACTCGGCCCGCAGGGCCCTGGCCGGGCCGTCGGCGCCCGGCTCGTCCTCGCCGGTGCTGAATTCCCACGGCCTGGGCCGGTCGCCGGCGGCTTCGACTTCCT
>CAMCQD010000154.1 GCA_945876925.1 uncultured Dermatophilus sp. | reverse complement strand
CACCGCGGGTGCGCTCGTGCTGGCCGTGCTGGTCGCGTGGCGGGCCACGGCCGCCCTGGTCACCCCGTTGCAGCGGCTGGGCGAGGTGGTGCGGGCGCAGCGTTCGGGGGAGCGGAACGCCTGGGCCGACCCCGGCCGCGGTGCCCGGGAGGTGCGTTCCCTGGCCGAGGACGTCAACGCGCTCAACCGGGAGCATCTGCGGCTGGTCGACAAGCAGGCGCAGTCGCTTGCCCTGCTGCGGGCCGGGAACGACGTGGTCGCGCTGATCGGGCGGGTGCCGGGCCCGCAGGAGGCCGCGGCGCTGGCCGCCGAGGCGGTGGGCCTGGCGCTGGGGGTGGATGCGGCCCGCGTGGCCGGCTGGACGGTAGCCGGCGAGCAGTACTGCGCGGCCTGGTCGCGGGACCGGGAGGTGCAGGTGCGGGTGCCGGATTCGTGGTGGCAGGGCGGGGAGAGCGGATTCGGGCAGCTGCTGCCTGCCGGGGATCTCATCCGGGCCGGGACGGGGCAGCATCCGGTGGTCCCGCTGCCGCCCTGGGTGCGCGATGATCCGGCCGTGATCGCCTCCACCTCGGCGTTGTTCATCCCGGTGGCGCTGGCGGACCGGGTCTGGGGGCTGGTGTCGCTGCATTCCTGGGACGGTGAGCGGGAATGGGAGGAGCCCGAGATCGCCTACCTGGAGCGAGTCGCCCGGGAGCTGGCCCGGCGTGGTTCGCGGCCGCCGGATTCGGCTGGCATGTGATTCCGCCGCGCGGGCGGTTGCCGCGTGGCGCGATTTCGCGGTGCCAGCCAGGTCTGGCACACTGGTGAGCCGGCTTCCGGTTCACGCATGACGCCAGGCGCGCAGGCCGCGCGGGCAGCGACCCGGTTGACCGCTTCGACAAGGAGACGCCTTATGCAGCCGAACATTCACCCGGCCTACGTGGAGACCACCGTTACCTGCACCTGCGGTAACCAGTTCACCACCCGTAGCACCGCCAAGAATGGCGTCATCAACGCCGACGTGTGCGCGAAGTGCCACCCGTTCTACACCGGCAAGCAGAAGATCCTCGACACCGGGGGCCGCGTGGCCCGCTTCGAGGCCCGCTACGGCAAGAGGCGGACTGGCAAGTAGTTCCGTCCGCTGCACGCCGGGTTCCGGCGGATCTGCCGCAGGGGCCCGGCGTGCCGCCGTACCGGCCGCGGTGTTTCCTGCGCGGCTGTCCTGCGGTACCGGCCGTCGCGGCGGCCTGGCCCGCGTGAACGAAGGTGAGGGGCGCAACGTCATGGATGCCGAACCGCTGCTAGCCGCTGCTGCGCCGCTGGTGAGGGAGTACGCCGCGCTGGAGGAGTCGCTGGCCGACCCGGCCGTGATCGGCGATCCGGGGGCGTTCCGGGCCAGGACCAAGCGGTACGCCGCCCTGGGACCGGTGGTGGCTGCCGCCCGGGAGGCGGAGCGCCTGCTGGGTGACCTGGAGACGGCCCGGGAACTGGCCGCCGACGATGCGGCATTCGCCGCTGAGGTGCCCGGCCTGGAGAGCGAGCTCGCGGCGGCCGCGGCGAGGCTGCACCGGATGCTCCTGCCGCGCGATCCGGACGACGACCGTGACGTCATCCTCGAGGTCAAGGCGGGCGAGGGCGGAGCCGAATCGGCGCTGTTCGCCGCGGATCTGGTGCGGATGTACCTGCGGTACGCCGAGCGGCGCGGCTGGGCCGCGGTCGTGCTGGACGCTACCGGATCCGATCTGGGCGGATACAAGGACGTCCGGCTGTCGGTGCGTGCCCGGGGGGTTCCCGATCCCGGCGAGGCGCCCTGGGCCCGGCTGAAGTACGAGGGCGGCGTGCACCGGGTGCAGCGGGTGCCGGTGACCGAGAGCCAGGGGCGGATTCACACCTCCGCGGCCGGGGTGCTGGTCATGCCCGAGGTGGAGGCCGGGGACGACGTCGAGATCGCCCCGGCGGATATCCGGGTGGACGTGTACCGGTCCTCCGGGCCCGGTGGCCAGAGCGTCAACACCACCGATTCGGCGGTGCGGATCACGCATCTGCCTACCGGCATCGTCGTGTCCTGCCAGAACGAGAAGTCGCAGCTGCAGAACAAGGAGGCGGCCCTGCGCGTGCTGCGCGCCCGCCTGCTGCAGGCCCAGCGGGACGCCGCCGAGCAGGCAGCATCGGCTGCCCGGCGCAGCCAGGTGCGCACGGTCGACCGCAGCGAGCGCATCCGGACCTACAACTTCCCGGAGAACCGCATCACCGATCATCGCACGGGTTTCAAGGCGTACAACCTTGACGCGGTACTCGACGGCGACCTCGACCCCGTGGTCGGGTCGGCGCTGGAGGCCGATGAGGCCGCCCGGATGGCGCAGGCGGCGACGTGAACCCTCTCCGGGCCACCGCCGTGACGGGCCCCTCGCCGGATCTCCTGCGGGCGGATGCCGCGCTGGCCGAGGCGGTGCGCGCGCTGACGGCCGCTGGCGTGCCCAGTCCCCGGCGGGATGGGCTGCTGCTGCTGGCGCATGTCCTCGGCGCCGGCGCGGGGGAGGCCGAGCGCCTGGTCGTGCTGCGGCGTGACCTGCCCCCGGGTGACGCGGACCGGTTCGCCGCGCTGGTGGCCGAGCGGGCCCGGCGGGTGCCGCTGCAGCATCTCACCGGCACCGCTGCGTTCCGCCGCCTGACCCTGCGGGTCGGCCCGGGGGTGTTCGTGCCCCGCCCGGAGACCGAATCGGTCGCCGGGGCGGTCATCGACCTGCTGAGCGCGGCGGCAGCCGGAACGCGCCGGCGGGTACCGGTGGTGGCCGACCTGTGCACCGGGTCGGGTGCCATCGCCCTGGCCGTGGCAACTGAGGTGCCCTGCGCCCGGGTGATCGCCGTGGATTCCTCGCCTGAGGCGCTCGCCTGGGCGCAGCTGAACGTCGCGGCCCTGTGCCCCCGGGTGGAGCTGCGCGCCGGCGACGTGCGCGATGAGGGGATCGCGGACGACCTGGCCGGGGCCGTCGACATCGTGGTCGCCAACCCGCCCTACGTGCCCCCGGGGCAGGTGCCGGCCGACCCGGAGGTGCGCGAGCATGACCCCGCCCTGGCCCTGTTCGGCGGCGGGCCCGACGGGCTGGAGGTGCCCCGCGCGGTGGTCCTGCGGGCTGAGGACATGCTCGCCGCCGGCGGCTGGCTCGTCATGGAGCACGCTGACGTGCAAGGCGGCACCCTGGTCAGCTGGCTGCGCTCGCGGCCGGGCTGGACCGATGTCAGCGGCCACCACGATGACACTGGCCGTCCCCGGTTCGTGCGTGCGCGCTGGCGCACGCCCCGTCAGGCAGGAGCTGGCACATGAGCGAGATCATCGACGCGACCATCGACGATGAGCGTGAGCACGCCATCGCCGCCGTGGCGGACGCGGTGCAGCGCGGCGAGGTGGTGGTGCTGCCCACCGACACGGTCTACGGCGTCGGCGCGGATGCGTTCGACGCCCGCGCGGTCGCCGATCTGCTGGCGGTCAAGGAACGCGGGCGCGAGATGCCCCCGCCCGTGCTGGTGCCCGCCGCGCGCACCCTGGACGGGCTGGCGATGGACGTGCCGGCCTACGCCCGGCGGCTCATCGAGGCGTTCTGGCCCGGCCCGCTGACCCTCGTGCTGCGCGCCCAGAGCACCCTCATGTGGGACCTGGGCGACACCAATGGCACGGTCGCGGTGCGCATGCCGGATGACCAGATCGCGCTGGAACTGCTCGGGCTCACCGGTCCGATGGCGGTGACGAGCGCGAACCGCACCGGGCAGCCGCCGGCCACCACCGTGCAGCAGGCCCGCGAGCAGCTGGGCGATGCGGTCAGCCTGTACCTGGACGGCGGGCCGTCCCGTTCCGGGGTCGCCTCGACCATCGTGGATTGCACCGGGGAGGATCTGCGCGTGCTGCGTCCCGGGGCGATCAGCGCCGAGGGGCTGCGCGCGGCCGCCTTCCCCGCGGACCCGCCGGCCCCGCCCGGGGAGGGCGGTGGTGAGGACGGGTAGGCGACAGTGCCCTCTCAAGCGCCCGGCATCCGCCGTTCACGCGGGATCATGGTGCAGGCTGGGCGTATAGCACACCGGGGCGGAGCGCACCGGGGTGAGCGAGGGACGTAAGCGGGGTCACCCCGGCGGTGGGGCGGGCCCGGCGGATGCGGGGAGGTGAACGACACGCGAGAGTACTTCTTCATCGCGGCTATCGCCGCTTCGCTGACCTTTGTCATCACCCCGCTGATCAGGGTCGTCGCGGTCCGGATCGGCGCGGTCACCCCGGTGCGCGACCGGGATGTCCACACCCATCCGATTCCCCGGCTGGGCGGGGTGGGCATCCTGGCGGGCTTCCTGGGCGCTGTCGCTGCCGCCCGGCAGCTTCCGCATCTATCCCAGATCTTCGAGAGCAGCGAGATCATCGGGATCTGCGTGGGCGCCCTGCTGTCCGCGCTCGTGGGTGCCATCGATGACGTGCGCGAGCTGGACCCGCTCACCAAGCTGTCCGGGCAGGCCATCGCCGCCGGGACGATGGCCTGGTTCGGAGTGCAGCTGCTGTCGCTGCCGCTGTTCGGGGTGACCGTGCTGCCCGCTCCGGTGCTGCTGGTCATCACCGTGGGCATCGTGCTGGTCACGATGAACGCGGTCAACTTCATCGACGGGCTGGACGGGCTGGCCGCCGGCATCGTCGGGATCGCCGCGCTGGCCTTCTTCGTCTATGCCTACGAGCTCTCGTATACGTATGACCCGCCCAATGTCATCTCGACGGCGACGTTCGTCTCGGCTGCGCTGCTGGGCTGCTGCCTGGGGTTCCTGCCGCACAATTTCCATCCCGCGCGGCTGTTCATGGGGGATTCCGGGGCGCTGCTGCTGGGGCTGCTGCTGTCGGCGGCGACCGTCTCGATGGTGGGCAACATCGACCCGAGCGCGCACGTGGGGCCCAATACCCATCTCGCGCTGTACCTGCCGATCATCGTGCCGATGGCGGTGATGGGCATCCCGCTGCTGGACATGACCCTGGCGATCATCCGCCGGGCCCGCCGCGGGCAGCATCCCTGGCAGGCCGACGCCCAGCATCTGCAGCACCGGATGCTGCGGATCGGGCACACGCACCGGCGGGCCGTGCTGCTGCTGTACTTCTGGGCGGCCATCATCGCCTTCGGTGTGGTGGCGCTGACGTTCTTCGACGAGGGGCATCTGGCCCTGGCGGTGATCCTGCTCATCGCGGTGGCGGTCCTGCTCACCGCGAAGCTGCCGGAGTGGCTGCGCCCTCCCGGCCGGAGGCGCAAGCAGGCGCCGCGCCCGGCTAGCCCGCCCGGGCCGGCACCTGGCGCGGATACCCGCCAGGTGCCAAGGTGATTCGCGCGGGGCGAGGCCT
>CAMCQD010000153.1 GCA_945876925.1 uncultured Dermatophilus sp. | reverse complement strand
CCCGTTCCAGGGCCTGCGAGACGAGGTTGGCCACGCAGCGCAGCAGCGTGAGCCGGATGGGGCCGGGAGTGTGGTCCGGGTCGGCCATGAAGTCCATGGTGCCGACCACCTTGCCCTCACGGATCAGCGGGAAGGCAACCGCCGAGCGGATCCCGGAACGCGCCGCGACCGGGGCCCGCACGCAATCGGTCACCTCGGCCAGGTCCTGGGTGAAGACGAGTTCCTGTGTCGCCCAGGCACGGCCCGCCAGGCCGACGCCGCGCGGGAAGCTCGCGCTCATGGTGACGTCGCGGAACTCGTCCCCGATCCGGCCAGTCTCGACGCGGAACTTCAGCGCCTGGTCCTTGGGGTCGATCCACCAGCACGAGCCGTACTTCATGGTGAACGCCTCGCGGATGACATCGAGCGCGGATCGCAGCACCTCCTCGACCGTGGTGGCCGAGCCGGTCTTCTGCACGACGGTATTCAGCGCCGCGACGTACCCATTCACCTCGTCGTCGTGATCACTTTCGTCCCGCGATGCGGGGGCCGGACGGCGAAGACCGAGAACCACGGGCACACTCCTGCGCTCTGGCGCCGCGGAACTGTCCCCGGCGCATACGGGACGTCATGCCCACCATCGGCAGGCACGCAGGAGAACTGAGCCCGGGGACATCCCGGCCGCCACGGCTCAGGACCCGGAAGTTCCCTTGCCTGCGGCCTTACTCCGCCGGGTCGTGCCCGCTGCCTTACCGCCCGCGGCCCCTTGCGGCGAGGCGGCAGCCGCTGCTGCGGCGCGCGGCTTCGCAGCGGACCCGGTCTTCTTGGCGGGTGCCTTCTTCGCCGTGGCGCGCCGCCTGGTGGCGGGCCCCTTGGCGCGTTTCTCGGCCAGCAGCTCGAAGGCCCGCTCCGGGGAGATCGTGGCCGGGTCGTCATCGCGCCGCAGGGTCGCGTTGACCTCTCCGTCGGTGACGTACGGCCCGAACCGCCCGTCCTTGACCACGACCGGCTTGCCCGAGACCGGGTCGGCGCCCAGCTCGGCCAGCGGCGGCCTGGCGGCGGCCCGGCCCCGCTGCTTGGGCTGGGCGTATAGCGCGAGGGCCTCCTCTAGGGTGATGCCGAAGATCTGGTCCTCGCTGGCCAGCGACCGGGAGTCCTTGCCCTTCTTCAGGTACGGTCCGTAGCGGCCGTTCTGCGCGGTGATCTCCTCGCCGTCGGGGGCGGTGCCCACCACCCGCGGCAGCGACAGCAGCCGCAGTGCCGTCTCCAGGTCGACCGTGGCCAGGTCCATGGAGGCGAACAGGCTGGCGGTGCGGGCCTTCGCCGCTGCCTTGCCGCGCTTCTTCGGGCCGGCCTCGGCGTCGTCGTCCGGGATGATCTCCGTGACGTAGGGCCCGAAGCGGCCCGCCTTGGCCACGATGGTGCGCCCGGTCGCCGGGTCGGTGCCCAGCTCGCGTCCGTCGTCGGCGGCCTGCGCGATGAGCTCGCGGGCTTTCGCCGCGGTCATCTCGTCCGGGGCGATGTCGTCGGTGATGGTCGCCCGGCGGGCCCTGGGCTCCCCGGCGGACGGCTTGACGAGGGCACCATCCTGCCCCCCGCCGGTGGCGGCCTTCTCCCCGGCGGGCGGCTCGTCCCCGCTGCCGGGTGCCAGCTCCTCGACGTACGGCCCGTACCGGCCGACCCGCACGACCATGCCCTCCCCGAGCGGGATCGTCGAGATCTCCTTCGCGTCGATCTCGCCCAGGTTCGCGACCAGGGCGGCCAGGCCCTCGTCCTCGCCGGCCCCGAAGTAGAACCGGTTGAGCCAGTCCACCCGGCCTTCGTCCCCGGCCGCGATGGCGTCCAGGTCCTCTTCCATCCGGGCGGTGAACTGGTAGTCGACGAGGGTACCGAAATGCTCTTCCAGCAGCCGGGTCACCGCGAATGCCAGCCACGTGGGCACCAGCGCCTGCCCCCGGGTCCCGGCATAGCCCCGGTCCTGGATGGTCGCCACGGTCGAGGCGTACGTCGAGGGACGCCCGATGCCCATTTCCTCCATCGCCTTGACCAGCGTCGCCTCGGTGTACCGGGCCGGCGGGCTGGTCTGGTGGCCCTCGGCCTGAGCGCTGAGGCAATCCAGTTGCACGCCCTCGCCCAGCTTGGGCAGGCGGCGTTCCCGCTCGCCGCGCCCGTCATCGTCGCGGCCCTCCTCGTAGGCAGCCCGGAAGCCGCGGAACGTGATGACGGTGCCGCTGGCCGAGAACTCCGCCGCCGCGGTCGGCGACCCCGCCACGGCCGCGCCGCCGGTGGGCACCGTGACCTTCAGCGAGGCGGTGGAGCCGCGCGCGTCGGCCATCTGGGAGGCGATCGTGCGCTTCCAGATGAGCTCGTACATGGCGAAATCCTCGCCGGTCAGCTCCCCGGCCAGCTGCGCCGGGGTGCGGAAGACATCACCGGCCGGGCGGATCGCCTCGTGCGCCTCCTGGGCGTTCTTGACCTTCTTCTCGTACCTGCGCGGGTGACCGGGCACGTACTCGGGCCCGTACATGTCCTCCGCCTGGCTGCGCGCGGCGGCCAGCGCCGACTCCGACAGCGTGGTGGAGTCGGTCCGCATATATGTGATGTAGCCGTTCTCGTACAGCCGCTGGGCCACCCGCATCGCGTTGCGGCTGGACAGGCGCAGCTTGCGGCTGGCTTCCTGCTGCAGCGTGGACGTCGTGAACGGAGCGGCCGGGCGGCGGGTGTACGGCTTCTCGCTCACCGAGGTGACCGTCCCGGTCGCCCCGGTCACCGCCCGGGCCAGGCCCTCGGCGTCGCCCTGGGCCAGGTGCCGCACGTCCGCGCCGGTCAGCTGGCCGGTGTCGGCGAAGTCCCGGCCGGTGGCGACGCGCACGCCGTCAACCCCGGTGAGCTTGGCGGAGAACGACTCCGGCGCCTGAGCCCGGGTGGCGAAGGTCGCGGCCGCGTCCCAGTAGGAGGCGACCACGAACGCCATCCGCTCCCGTTCGCGCTCCACGATCAGGCGGGTCGCCACTGACTGCACGCGCCCGGCCGACAGGCCCTGGCGCACCTTGCGCCACAGCACCGGGGACACCTCGTAGCCGTACAGCCGGTACAGGATGCGCCGGCTCTCCTGCGCGTCCACCAGGTCGGTGTCCAGGTCGCGGGTATTGGCCAGGGCGGCGCGGATGGCCTCGCGGGTGATCTCGTGGAACACCATGCGGCGCACCGGCACCTTCGGCTTGAGCACCTCGAGCAGGTGCCAGGCGATCGCCTCGCCCTCGCGGTCCTCATCGGTGGCCAGGTAGAGCTCGTCGGCGGATTTGAGCAGCCGGCGCAGCTCGGTGACCTTCTTCTTCTTATCCGGGGCGACGACGTAATACGGGACGAAGCCGTGATCGACGTCTACCGCGAACTTGCCGTACGGGCCCTTCTTCTCCTCCGGTGGCAGCTCGCTCGGGTTGGGCAGGTCACGGATGTGACCCACCGAGGCCTCCACCGAGAACCCGTCGCCGAGATACCCGGCGATCGTCTTCGCCTTCGCCGGAGACTCGACGATAACGAGCTTGCTGCCCTGCTGAGCCACGATTGCGTTCCCCATCCACCCGAACTGTGCCCCGCGCGCCCTCCTGCCGGCGCACTCCATCCGTACGCCGCGCCTGCGCGGCACCGCGCCTAGACCGTAGCTCCTCTGAGCCCGTTTCGAGAATAGATGCCGGTATCGGGCATCCGGTCCTGCCGTGCCGCGTCGCGGTTCAGGAACGGTGCAGCAACCCTGCGGACAGCAGCTGGCGCACCACAGGCAGCGCGCTGCGGCGCGTGGCCTCGGCGTCCTGGCCGAGCACGGCCGCGATCGCCACCAGTGACTGGTCCAGGGTCAGCTCGCCGTCGGCCACGTCGGCCACCGCCGCGCACACCGCGTCGACCTGCACCACCCGCCGCAGGCCCCCGCCCTGGCGCAGCACGATCGCCGCCGGCTCGGCCTGGCCGGGCACGTGATGACGTTCGATGGTCACATCGGGGGCCACGCGCAGCCGGGCCGACAGCAGATCCCGGGTGGCGTTCTCGGCCAGCCAGGTGCGCTCGCGCAGCATCGCCAGCACGGCCGGGCCCATCGGCAGCTCCACCGGGCCGGTGACCTCCATCAGGTCGGTGAAGGGCTCGCGGCTGACCCGGGGCCGCTGCAACGTGACGACGCCGAACCCGATCCCGCCCACGCCCCGGCTGGCGAAATCGTCCAGCCAGCTGGCGTACAGCTCGTCGTGCATCCACGAATCCGGCAGGTGCCCGCCGTCGCGGGCCCACGTGGCCGCGTACTGGGCCGGGTCCTGCACGTCCCGCTGGATGACCAGGGCGTCCAGGCCGGTGCCGTCCAGCCATCCCCGGAGGCGGCCGGTCCAGTCCGCGCCGGCCGGGATCTCCCAGTTGCCGATGAAGTGCGCGATCCCGCCCGGGGCCAGGTGCTCCCCCGCCTGCCGGACGAGCTTCTCGACGATGCCGTCCCCGGGCTCGCCGCCATCGCGGTAGCCGAACACCGGCACCCGGGCCGTCCTCGGCGTGATGACATACGGCGGGTTGCTGACGACCAGGTCGAACCGTTCCCCGGCCACCGGCTCGAACATGGAGCCGCGGCGCAGCTCGGCGTCCACTCCGGCGAGCGCGAGGTTGAAGCGGGCGAACGCCAGCGCCCTGGCGGACAGGTCGGTGCCCACGACCTCGCCGGCATGCGCCACCAGGTGAAGCGCCTGCACTCCGCAGCCCGTGCCAAGATCCAGGGCGCGACTGACGTCCGGGCGCGGGGTCCACTGCGCCAGGGTCACCGAGGCACCGCCCACCCCGGTCACGTGGCTGGGCCGCAGCGGCCCGCGCCCGGGTGAGGGCGTCAGATCCGAGGCGATCCACCATTGGCGGGCCTCGTCGGCGTACGGGCGCAGGTCCGCCCGGGCGCGCAGCGCGGCCCCGGCCCGCTCGGCCAGGCCCAGTTCGATTAGCGCCTCACCACCCGCGGACGGCAGGGCGGCGTCCACCGCGTCGAAATCCACCTCGACCGACAGCGCGAACAAGCGCACCAGCGCCCCCAGCGGCGAGTCGTCATGGCGGGTGCGCCGCTCGGCCGGGATCGGCTCGTCGCGTTCCAGCGCCGCGGCGGCGACCGGCCCCAGGTAGGACCGCACCCCCTCGACGGTGAACCCTGTCCGATGCAGATCGGCGAGCAGCGGCTCGATGAGCGCGGGGACCACGACCGGCGGCGGCACTGTCATGCGACTAGTGCATCACGCCCGCGCGAGGGCAGGCCACCCGCCCCGTCAGGCCGGTCAGCCGCCGTCGCGCGAACGCCCGGGCCCGTCCATCCCCGGCAGCACCCGGGCCTCGACGAACTGCTGCGCCACCACCCGCAGCTTGAGAT
>CAMCQD010000152.1 GCA_945876925.1 uncultured Dermatophilus sp. | reverse complement strand
CTGCGCAGCGGCGACATCCTCGACCTGGAAATAGGTGACGTGCTGCCGCTGCGTCACCCGATCAACGTCCCGCTCACCATGACAGCCGATCGTGTGCCAGTCGCCAAAGCCGTCCCTGGTAGCCGCGGCCATCGCCTCGCCTGCCAGATCGTCTCCCTCTGACCGCTGAAGGATCGCACATGTCCACGAATTCACCAGACGTCGGCACCGGGCTGCTAACCGCAGCCGGTGTCCTGCCTGCGCATTTCGCGGACTCCGAGAACCTGCGGCTAGAGACCCTCGACCCGATTCAGGCAACGACGCTCTCCCTGCCCGGCGGGGCCTTCGCCGTCGAGACCAACCTGCAGGGAGCGGGGAACACCGGCTCCGTCGTGTTCATCGTCACCGGCCTGGTCGACCACGCCAAGGGGGAGGTCTTCGACCGTTCCGAAGCGCGCGCGCTGTGGACCGCGGCGCTCACCGAGGTCCTGGGCGCGCTGGCCCAGGAAATCGGCGAATTCAAGAATGGCCAGGTCAATATGACCGACGCCTTCGACGCGCTGGAAAAGTCCGACGAATCTGCCGTGGTGGGGATCTTCCGCGACGCCACCCTGGCCGGTCTGCTCGTGGCCATGCCGAAAGAGGCCACCGGCCAGGGCGCCGCCGCCGGGCTGGCCGCCGAGATCGCCCAGGCGGAGGCGCAGGAAGCCGGCGAGGACGACGCCGCCGCAGAAGGCGATGCCGCTGCGGAAGCCGGGTCCGCTGACGCGCCGGAGGCCGGGCCCGAACAGGCCCAGGCCGGTGCCGAGGAAGCCGATCAGGCCGCCGGGCCCGTGCCCGCCGGTGCCGCCCCGGGCGTCCCTCCGGCCGGGATGATGCCCCCGGGAGCGGACCCGTACGCGGCGCAGTTCGGCGTGCCGGCCTATCCGGGCCCGGGTTACGCGCAGTCCATGTCGCCGGAGGAAGCCGCCGCGGCCGCCGCCCAGGCTGCCGCCGCCCGGGCGGCCGCCCAGCCGCTGACGTCCGCGCCGCAGTTCCAGCCGCTGTACGGCGGCATGTCCATGGCCCCCGACCCGCGCCGGATCGAACTGCTGCGCGATGTCGTCATGGGCGTCTCCGTCGAGCTGGGCCGCACCTCGCTGACCGTGCAGGAAATCCTCGGCCTGACGCCCGGGTCGGTCGTCGAACTCGACCGCGCCGCCGGGGCTCCGGTGGACGTGCTCGTCAACGGCACGCTCATCGCGCACGGTGAGGTCGTCGTCGTGGACGAGGAATTCGCGGTGCGCATCTCGGAGGTGGTGGGGCCACGGGAAGGCCGGATCACAGTATGACCGGCACGTCCGCGCTGCTCCTGGTGCTGCGCACGGTCGCGGCGCTGGGCATCGTCCTCCTCCTGCTGGTCGTGGCGCTGCGCTGGCTGGAGCGGCGGGCCGGGCAGGCGCGGCCGGGCCGGTCCGCGCAGGTGCCGCTGGAGGTGATCACGCGCCTCCAGCTCACCAAGTCCAGCAGCGTGCACGTCGTGCGAGCAGGCCGGCAGGTGCTCGTGCTCGGGGTGACTGATTCGGCGGTCGAGGTGCTCACCGATCTGGCCCCGGCTGACTTCGTCCCGGTGCCCCAGCCCCCCGGCGCCACCGAGGGGATCGCCCGCCAATCCGAGGCGGCCGCGCAGCTCGTCCAGGCGCTGCTGCGCCGCCAGGGACGCCACCGCCGGCCCGGTGGCCAGGCGGAACCCGCCGGGCCGGAGCCGGTGATGGCGGATGCGGACCACCCGGCCCTGGCGGGCGGGCACAGGCGAGCGGGGCAGGGCCGTGACTGAGCGCGCGGGCGGCACCCTCACCGCCGCTGGCCGCCGGGCCGCCCTGATCGCCGCCGTGTTCCTGCTGGCCGCGCTGGTCATCGCCGCCGGGCTCATCGCCGGCGCCCAGGAGGCGTACGCTACCCCGACTGCGCCCAGCGCGCCGGGCACGCCCTCGGTCAGCATCAATTTCGGCGGCGATCAGCCGCGTTCGCTGTCGGTGCAGATCATCCTGCTGCTCACGGTGCTGTCGGTGGCCCCGTCGGTACTGCTCATGATGACGTCGTTCACCAAGATCGCCGTCGTCCTGGCGCTCACCCGGCAGGCGATCGGCACGCCGACCATCCCGCCCAACCAGGTGCTGGCCGGGCTGGCGCTGTTCCTCAGCTTGTTCGTCATGGGGCCGGTGATGACCAGCGCATTCCAGGACGGGATCAGCCCGTTCATGGAGGGCAAGATCACCAATGCGCAGGCGCTCGAACGGGCAGGGAAACCCATCCGGGAGTTCATGCTCAATCACACCGGCGACACGGAACTGCAGACCATGGTGAACCTCAGCCAGGAGCAGCCTCCGCAAACCCGTGCCGACACGAGCTGGACGACGCTCATCCCCGCGTTCGTGATCTCCGAGCTCAAATCGGCGTTCATTATCGGGTTCGTCATCTACGTACCGTTCCTCATCATCGACCTCGTGGTCGCGAGCATCCTCATGTCAATGGGCATGATGATGCTCCCGCCGGTGATGATCTCACTGCCGTTCAAGCTGCTGCTATTCGTCATGGTGGACGGCTGGGGAATCATCACGACCGCGCTGGTGAGCAGCTATGTCCGGTAATGCCTGCGAACGGGCGCTGGGGCGTGCCGCCCGGGGGGTGAGCCGGTGAGCGAGAACGATGTCATGCAGCTGGCCCTGCAGGCGATGATCCTGGGCGTCAAGCTCGCCGGGCCCACGCTGATCGTCAGCCTCGTCATGGGGTTCCTCATCTCGTTGCTGCAATCGGTGACCCAGGTGCAGGAAATGACGCTGACCTTCGTGCCGAAGCTCATCGCGGTGGGTCTCATCCTGCTGTTCTTCGGCAACTGGATGATGGCCGAGGCGGTCGCGTTCACCCAGGGGATCGTCGGGAACATCCCGCAGTACCTCCAGCGGTAGCGGGCTGCCGTGAACGTCGCACTCGCCTACGACTACCTGACGGCCATGCTCCTGGTGTTCCTCCGGATCTCGGCTTTCCTCGTGATAGCCCCGCCGTTCGCCGGACGCGACTTCAACGTGCGCTCACGCACGACGCTGGCGTTCGCGGTCTCGGTGGCCGTGACCCCGGTGGTCCGGCCCCTCGTGACCGCCCAGTACTGGACGGGGATCTGGGCATTCGCCGGCGCGGTCCTGTTCCAGATCGCCGCCGGGCTCACCCTGGGTTTCGTCGTGTACCTGCTGTTCGCGGCATTCCAGGCGGCCGGTAACTACATCGACATGACCGGTGGTTTCGCGATGGCGAACGTGTTCGACCCGGTGTCGAACTCGAACAGCTCGGTGATGGGCCGGGTGAGCAGTCTCGTCGCCACCGCGCTGGTGTTCGCCTCCGGCGGGCATCTGGTGATGCTGCGCGGGCTGCTGGATTCGTTCAGCGTGCAGCTGACCGGGGCCCCCGACCTGGGAGCGCTGAGCCGGGCCGTGACGCACGATTTCGGCGTCATGATCTCCTCGGCCCTGCAGCTGGCCGCGCCGGTGCTGGCCTGCCTGTTCCTCGCCGACCTGGCCCTGGGGCTGGTGAGCCGGGCGGTGCCGAGCATGAACGTGTTCCAGCTCAGCTTCCCGGTCAAGCTCATGCTCACCCTCGTGCTGGGTTCGCTGCTCATCATGGCCCTGCCGCAGGCGGTCACCCAGCTGGTCGACCAGGGGGTGCGGCAGTTCCCGTCACTGCTGGACATGGCGGGAGGCGGGTAATGGCCGAGGACAAATCCGCGAAAACTGAGAAAGCCACTCCCCAGCGGCGTAAGAAAGCCCGGGAAGAGGGCAATATCCCGCGCACCCAGGACCTGTCGATGTGGCTGACCGTGCTGACGTTCTACGTGCTCGGCCCGGCTGCGATCACCGCCCTGTTCGACCGGGTGACGGTGATGCTCAAGCAGATCGCCGCGCTCATCGCGGATCCGGACGCCGACGGGGCGCTGCGCATCCTGGGAGATGCCCTGCTCGGATTCGTCATTATCATCGCGCCGGTGGTGCTCACCTGCATGGTGGCCGGGTCGCTGGGCCACATCGCGCAGGGCGGCATCACCGTCTCCGCCAAGCGGTTCGCTCCCAAATGGAAGAAACTCAACCCGGTCACCGGCATAAAGAACATGTTCGGCATGCAGGCCGCGTGGACGTTCACGAAGACGATGCTCAAGTTCGTCGTGTTCGGCCTGGTCGCGTTCCTGGCCGTGCGGGACACTATCGCGCAGGTGACCGGTGGTGGTTCGCGTAGCCTTCCGGGCATCCTCAGCGTCGTGACCTCCACGGCGCTGTCGGTGATCCTGCTCATCAGCGTCCTCGGGCTGATCATCGCCATCGCCGACTATGGCGTCGAGCGTTACCGCGTAGAGAAATCGCTGCGGATGAGCAAGGACGAGATCAAGCGGGAGCACAAGCAGCAGGAAGGCGATCCGCACGTTAAAGGCCAGCGGCGGGCTAAGCAGCGTGAGATGGGCCAGCGCCGCATGATGGCCGCGGTGGGGGAGTCGACCGTGGTGCTGACCAACCCGGCCCATATCGCGGTGGCGCTGAAGTACGTGTCCGGTCAGGGAGCGCCGCAGGTGGTCGCTAAGGGCGCCGGGCTGCTCGCCGCGCGGATCCGCCAGGAGGCGGCCGCGCACGGGGTGCCGGTCGTGCGGGACGTCATCATGGCGCGCACGCTGTACAAGCTGTGCGAGGTCGATTCGTATATCCCGTTCGAGTTGTATGACGCGATCGCGCAGGTGCTCGCCTTCGTCATGCGCATGTCCGATCTGCGGCGGGCCGCCGGGGAGCATTCCTCGCCGCTGCGTCACGCCGGGTTCAACGGAGTCGACCTGCCCGAGGATCTCACCGATGAGGCGCTCGGGGTGAGCGCGATGGCCGGGCCTGAAGGGGCCTCGTACGATCCGCGGCCGGGAGGCGACGCGGGCCGGTTCGCCGGCTCAGGTCTGTGACCTTCTGGCCGATGAGTTTTCAAGGAGGCCGCCTGCGCTGCCTCCTGGCCGGTTCTCTTGTTCCGCTCGTACTTCGCAGCGCCCGCGCGGAAGGGCGCGCGGGCCCGGGCGGGCGCCCGAAACTGCCGTGAGGTGTCGTGAAACCGAATTACATCGCCACAGTCGGGGTACCGGCCCTCATCATCGCGGTCGTCATCATGATGGTGATCCCTATCCCGACCGTGCTGCTCGACATGCTGCTGGCGGTTAATCTCGCGCTGTCGCTGCTCATCCTGCTCATGGCCTTGCGGGTGACCAAGCCGCTGGAGTTCTCGACTTTCCCGGCCATCATCCTGGTGGCTACGCTGTTCCGGCTGTCGCTCAACATCAGCTCGACCCGCCTGGTGCTGCTGGAAGGCTACGCCGGGGCGGTCATCGAGGCGTT
>CAMCQD010000151.1 GCA_945876925.1 uncultured Dermatophilus sp. | reverse complement strand
GGCGTGTCCGTCGCCGAGGAAGTACTGGTCGCCACGATGGGCCAGGAAAAAGCCACCGAGGTGATGAACCGGCTATCCGCCTCGCTGATCGAGATGCCCTTCGAGTTCCTCCGCCGGGTGGAACCGCGGCTGCTGCTGAGCTACCTGTCCGACGAGCACCCGCAGACCATCGCGCTGGTGATCGCGTACATGCCCGCCGACCAGGCCGCCATCGTGCTCTCCGGGCTGCTGCCCGAAGTGCAGTCCGAGGTGGCCCACCGCCTGGCCATCATGGACCGGACCACCCCCGAGATCGTCAAGCAGGTCGAATCGCACCTGGAACGCAGGCTATCCACGCTGGTGCAGGCCTCCGACTCGACCGCCGTGGGCGGGCTCAAGCCCCTCGTGGACATCATCAACCAGTCCGACCGGACCACCGAGCGGATGATCCTGGACGGACTCGAGAAACGCGACCTGGAACTAGCCGAGGAAGTCCGCGCCCACATGTTCATGTTCGAGGACATCGTCGGCCTGGACGACCGCGCCGTGCAGGTCGTGCTCCGCAAAGTCGACTCCAAGGATCTCGCCGTGGCGCTCAAGGGCGTGCGCGACGACGTCCGCGAGAAGATCACCCGCAACATGTCCGAGCGGGCCGCCCTGGCCCTCGCCGACGAGATCAGCATCCTGGGACCGGTGCGCCTCAAGCAGGTCGAAGAAGCCCAGGCCGTGGTGATCCGCCAGATCCGGATGCTGGAGGAGGCCGGCGAGATCGTCGTCGCCCGCAGCGGAGCGGACGAGTTCGTTGCCTAGGCCACCGGCCGGCCCGCACGACCACGCGGACCCGGCGGCGGTGCCCTCCGGGTACGTGCTGCGCGCCGGCGAAGCCGCCGCAGTCGCCCGCAAGGCAGTGCTCACCTCCGACCTCGAGCTGTCCCCGTTCGCCGGGGTCGCCTACGCCGACCCGCGCCTGGTCGACCCCCATCTGCACGAACTCGTCGAGGAAGCCCGCGAGCAGGCCCGCCGCGAAGGGTACGAGCAGGGCAAGGCCGCCGGGTACGCCGACGGCGTCACCGAAGGCCTGGCAGCCATGGAACGCGAACGCGCCGCCCTCGCCTTCGTCGCCGAAGCCCAGCGGGCCGACTTCCACGACCAGATGACCCAGCTGCGCCTCAGCACCCAGGAGGCCGTGAGCGCCGCCCTGGACTACCAGCTCCCCCTCATCGGTGACCTGCGCGACCTCGTGGCCGGGCTCGCCGTCGACATCGCCGAGGAACTGGCCGGGCACCACCTGCGGGTCGGCGACTGCGCCGCGCTGGACGCGGTACGCCGCGTCCTGGAATCCATCCCGCGGGAAGTGCTAGTCACCCTGTACCTGAACCCCCGCGACGCCGCCCGGGTCGAGGAATACCTCGCCTCCCTGCCCGGACCGGGAACGTTCACAGTCGTCGCTGACGACTCCGTGGCCCCCGGCGACGCGCTGGCCCGGGCGGAGAACCTCGAAGTCGAGAGCTGCCTGGACGACGCCCTCGCCGCAGTGCGGAAAGTGCTGCACCCGTGAGCACCGCGCCCCCGGCTCCGCCGCCGGCCAGCGCCCCGCCGGCCAGCGCCCCGGCGGTCCGGCAACCTGGCCCGGCGGACCGCGAGCCGTACGCCAGCCTGCGCAGGCAGCTGCTGCGCGCGACCGAGCCGGTAGCGCGCGGAACCGTCGTCAGCGCCGTGGGACTTTCCATCGACGTCGCCGGCCTGCGGCTCGCAGTCGGTGAAGCGGTACGCATCCTCGGCGATGAAGGCCCCCTCATCGCCGAGGTCGTGGCCCTGCACGACGGCTACGCCTCCTGCATGCCCGTCTCCGGCCTGCGCGGGATCCGGGCCGGGAACCCCGCCATCGCCACCGGCGGCGCCCTCGAAGTACCGGTCGGGCCGGGCCTGCTGGGCCGCGTAGTCGACGCCCTCGGCCGCCCCATCGACGGCGGCCCCCCGCTGAGCAACGTCACCCTGGTCACCACCGAGGGAAGCCCCCCGCCAGCCATGGACCGCGAGCGGATCGGCACCCCGATGCCGCTGGGCGTCCGCGCCCTGGACACCCTCATCCCCTGCGGCAAAGGCCAGCGCCTGGGCATCTTCGCCGGCTCGGGGGTGGGCAAGTCGAGCCTGCTGTCGATGATCGTGCGCGGCTCGACCGCGCCAGTGTGCGTGCTCGCCCTGGTCGGTGAGCGCGGCCGGGAAGTCCGCGAATTCGTCGAAGGCGACCTCGGGCCCCAGGGGCTGGCGCGATCAGTGGTCGTGGTCGCCACCTCAGACGAGCCCGCCCTCGTGCGCCTGCGGGCCGCCTCCACCGCCACCCGGATCGCCGAATGGTTCCGCGACCAGGGCCAGGACGTCATCTTGTGCATGGATTCGGTCACCCGCGTGGCGATGGCCCAGCGCGAAGTCGGCCTCGCCTCCGGCGAACCCCCCGCCACCCGCGGCTACCCGCCGAGCGTCTTCGGGCTCATGCCACGCCTGCTGGAACGCGCCGGGATGGCCGCCACCGGCTCGATCACCGGCCTGTACACCGTGCTCGTCGACGGCGATGACCTCAACGACCCGATCGCCGACAATGTGCGCTCCATCCTGGACGGGCACATCGTGCTCTCCCGCAAACTGGCCACCTCCGGGCACTTCCCGGCAATCGACGTACTCGAATCGATCAGCCGGGCCAGCAAGGCCCTCACCACCCGCGAACAGCGCGACGCGGCCACCACGCTGCGCCGCCTCCTCGCCGCCCAGCGCGACGCCCGCGACCTCATCGACATCGGCGCCTACGTCAAAGGCTCCAACCCGCTAGTCGACCGGGCACTGGAACAGGCACCGCAGATCAGCGAATTCCTCATCCAGGACATGGACGACCTCACCCCGTACGAGCAGGCCTGGGCCCAGCTGGAAGCCATCGCCGCCGCAGGCCCGGCGGTCTGATGGCCAGGTTCACCACTCCCTACGACACCCTGCTGCGGGTGCGCCGGATCGAGGAAGACAAGGCCAAGGCCAAACTCGCCACCGCCAACGCCGACCACCGGGCCGCACTGGAACAACTCGGCTCCGCCCGCCAGGCGCACCTCGCCGCCATGAAACGTTCACATACCGAGACGACGGTCGATGGTTTCATGCGCGACGCACTCCACGGGCAGCGCCTCGCCGAGCAGGTCGTACGCGCCGGGCGGCATGCCGAAACCACCGAGGAGACAAGGCGAACCGCGCTCGATGAGGTCACCGTCGCGGCGATGCGCACCCAGGGCCTGGAACGCCTGATCGAACGGGCCCGGGCAGAGCGCGACGCCCGGATCCTGGCCGCAGACCAGCGTGTTGCCGAAGAGAGCATTGCGGGTGCGCGCGAACGCGCCCGCTCCCGGAAGAAGAAGGGAGCCCGATGACCGTCGAGGCCACCGGATACGCGGCCGCCCAGGCGCGCGTGGCACAGCTGCGCGCCATGTTCGGCACGCCCGCCTTCGCCGCCACGACAGGGCAGGCGACCACCACCGGCTCATTCGACGCCACCCTCGCCAGCGCACTGGCCACGGTCAACGACGCAGCCGCCAGCGTGGAACGCCCGTTCATCTGGGACCCGGCAGCCGTCCCCGGAACAGCCCGGCTCAAGCCCGGCGCCGCAGCAGTGCTGCGAGCCGCCTCCGGCACCTCAGCAGCCAGCGGATCCGGTGAGACCACCGGCGCGGCCGCCGTCCAGGGCACGTCCGGGCAGGCCCCGGCCACCGGCGGAACCCGGGCCGGCCAGGTCATCGCCACCGCGAAGAAATACCTCGGCGTCCCCTATAAATGGGGCGGCACCAACCCCAGCACCGGCCTCGACTGCTCCGGCTTCGTGCAGCTGGTCTACAAGCAGGCCGGCATCTCGCTGCCGCGCGTCTCCCAGGACCAGCAGCACTCCGGCACCAAGGTCGCCAGCCTCGCCGACGCCCGCCCCGGCGACCTGGTCACCTTCGGGAACCCCGCCACGCACATCGGCATCTACCTCGGCGACGGCAAGATGATCCACGCCCCGCGCACCGGCGATGTCATCAAGATCTCCCCGCTGCACAAGAACCTCAGCTCCATCCGCCGGGTGCTGCCCGACAGCGCCTGGACCCCGGCCACGGCCAGCGCACCGGCCGCGCTCACGGCAGCCCGGAGCACCACCAGCACCGCCGCGGCCAGCCGGGTGCTCGCCCAGGCACCGGCGGCATACCAGAAGCTCTTCCTGGCCGCCGAGGAGAAATACGGAGTGCCGGCCGACCTGCTAGCCGCCGTGGCCAAGCAGGAAAGCGACTTCAACCCGCGCGTGGTCAGCAGCGCCGGAGCCCGCGGGCTCATGCAGCTCATGCCCGGCACCGCCCGCGGACTCGGGGTGACCAACTCCTTCGACCCGGCCCAGGCCGTTGATGGGGCCGCCCGGCTGCTGCGCAGCCACCTGCGCACCTTCGGCTCAGTCGACCTCGCGCTCGCCGCCTACAACGCCGGCCCCGGCGCCGTCCGCAAATACGGTGGCATCCCGCCATATGCCGAGACCCGCAACTACGTCGCCAAGATCACGGCCAACCTCCGAGGCAGGGCAGCATGACCAGGATCGATGCCGTCACCGCCGGGTCCGGGACCGAACCGGCCGAAGTGACCCGCCGCGCCCGGGCCGGCCGCGCTGACCAGGCCGCCCCGGGAACCACCGCACCCGGGGAGGCCTTCGATCGCGTCCTCGGCGAGGCCCGCTCCCAGCTGGCCGCCCTCGAACGCCCCCTCACCGGGACCGGCCAGAAAACCACCGGCGCCGCCGGCGAGACATGGCCCGGACGCCCCGGACGACCCGCAGGGGTCCTAGGGGAGGCCGCCGGGGACAGCTCCGGCGAGGACACCGGAGCCGCCGCCGCGACGGCACCGGCGACGTTGCCCGAGCTGCCGCTGCTCGCCGGGGCCATGCTCACCGGAGCCGGGAGCGGACTGGGCGCCCCCGCCGTAGCCGGCAACGTGCCCGGCAGCACCCCGGCAGAGACGCCGGACACCGGTCCCGTCCGGGGCGGTCCCGCCGGGGCTGGCGGTTCCGTCACGGCTGACGCCGTCACCGTTGCCGTCCCGGCAGCCGATGCGGCCAGCGCCACCGGGGTCCGTGTCACTGGAACCGGCGGGGTTACCGGGGCAGCTGGTGCTACCGGTGCCAGCGCTTCCGGGGCTAGCGGTGCCGCCAGCGCTACCGGTGCCGGGCTGGCCGGCGGCACCGTCGGCGAGGTACTCAGCGGCGCCGCCGCAACCTCCGCTCCCGCTTCCGCCGCGAGCCCTGCCGCTGCCGGTGACCAGGCGGCCCGCGCTGCCGGGACGCCCGGGGACGCCGCCGCGACCGGCCTGGCAGCCCCCGGTGCCCCGAGAGGCTGGAGCCTCCACACTCCAGCAGAA
>CAMCQD010000150.1 GCA_945876925.1 uncultured Dermatophilus sp. | reverse complement strand
CGGGCAACAGGACGACTCGCATAACGACCGGACCTACGAAACGGGGTCAGCCCACATGGGCACTCCTCAGTAGACGAGCCCCAGCATACACCAATACGTTACATGGGTAGGCATAACGTATTGAGTCGGGCGACCGGCCCGTGCGCCTCGGCGGGTCGACACAAGGGACTCGACAGCGACTGGGCGGCGCGCCGGACTGGCACCCCGCGATGCGGGACGGGCATCTACCCGACCCTTGGCGTGGACGGGTCGGCTACCGCCACTCCTGCAGTGGTCGAACAGCTGCGATCAACGGGCGAGCGCCCGCCGCCAGAGGATGCAATGGCTATCAACGAAGCCCATCGCCTCGGCCTGCCAGTGAGGGGATGCGTGGTGCAGAAGGAAGAACATGATCACCGGGGTGAGGATGTCGTGCGCGGCGATCCCGAGGTCTGCACCCTCGCTGACCTCGCCGGCATCGCGACGGCGTTCCAGGACGGCGGCCAGCATCTTCTGAGTGGCGGCGATCGCCTCGTTGAGTTGGGTTCCGAAGGCGGGATTGGTGAGGGCGAGGCCGGCGAGGAGCAGGGTGACACTGCGCTCGCGACGGAGGGTGTCGAGCCAGCCTGCGCAGAGAGTCCGCAGCACCTCTTCAAGCGGCATCGGCGATGTCTCGGCCTCGGTCAGCAAGTCGGCCATCCCGGAGGCGAAGGAATGCCGCGTGGACAGCACCGCGCTCAGCAGCCCCTCCTTCGACCCGAAATAGTGGAAGACCAATCCCTGGGTCACACCGGCAGCCGTGGCGATCTGCTGGGTGGAGGTGGCGTCGAAGCCTTGGGTGGCGAAGAGGTCGAGGGCGACATCGAGCAGCTGCTCTCGACGGGCATCCGCCTGCTGCTGTCGCTTCGACTGTGCCATGCGCCTCCCCTTGTCCTTTCAGGGCCAACGTTACCGGAGCTGCTGCGTTGACATGGCCACAACACGCGCGCATCATTGATTAAGTACTCAGTCAACGAGAGAAGGAATGATGTCTCAGCCAGCCATGCACCTTGACCACCTGACCTGCCGCTTCCGCCGCAAGGGCAACGACGACCTCGTGGCCGTCGATGACTTCGATCTGACGATCCCGATGGGCCAGGTCTACGGCCTGTTGGGACCAAACGGGTCGGGCAAGACCACGACGGTCAATGTGATCAGCGCGCTGCTGCCACCCACGGAGGGCACCTGCCGCGTGATGGGGGTAGACGTACGCAAGGACCCGTCGACGGTGCGGTCCAAGATCGGCGTAGTGCCGCAGGAGACCGCGCTCTACAACGACCTGTCCGCTCTGGAGAACCTTCAGTTCCACGCCCGGCTGTACCGGGCTCCTCGGAGCGAGCGGCAGCATCGGATCGACGAGGTTCTCGATCTGGTGGGGCTGTCGGGTCGGCGCAAGGATCGGGTGGGCACTTTCTCCGGGGGCATGCAGCGACGCTTGGCGTTGGCCCGGGCGCTGCTGACTCGCCCCGACATCATCATCCTGGACGAGCCGACCCTCGGGGTGGACGTCCAGTCGCGAAACGCGCTGTGGGAGCGTATCAGGGCCCAGGCCGACGACGGCGGGACGGTGCTGTTGACCACCAACTACATGGAGGAAGCCCAAGCCCTGGCCGACGACCTGGCGATCATCGACCACGGCAAGCTCGTGGCCACCGGCGCCCCCGACGAGTTGCGCGCCACACTCGGACGCCACTACGTCGAACTTCACTCCGATGCGCCCGCCCGCTGGGACGAACTGGAACAGACCGACGGCATTGCCGGGGTGCGGATCAGCGGCGATCAGGTCAGCGTGGAGGCCACCGGCTCGCACGACCCGGTGCGCACCGTGCTGGACTTCGCCGCCTCCCACGGCATCACGGCGCAGATCACCTCGGTGCGCCAGCCTGACCTGAACGACGTGTTCCTTGCGTTGACTGGCACCACCTTGCGGGATCAGGTGGCCTGACATGCGTGAGACCTGGGCCGCCATCGGCGCGATCGTCGTCAAGGACTGGACGCGGTTCTTCCGTCAGCCCTTCTTCATGGTTATCAGCGTGATCATCCCGCTGGTGTTCATCTTCTTCTACTCCCTTATCGTCCCGGTGAGCGCGACCAATCCGATCATGGTCGCCGATGAGGACCACACCCCAGCCTCCGCAGAGTTCATCGACGCCATGCGTGGCATCCGCAGCGTCGAGGCTCCGTATTACGAGATCATCACCACCGACGCGGCGACCACTCGTGAGGCATTCGACGATCAGACCGCGTTGGCCATGGTCGTCATCCCCGACGGTTTCGCCGACGACGTAGCCGCGGGCAACGCGCAGGTGGAGTTGCACCTGAACAACATCAACTCTGACTACTCCAAGAACCTACGGTTACGGCTCGACTACGCCACCCGCCTGGTCAACGACCAACTCGCCGGACCCGTCGTCGAAATCAAGGAGACCTCCTGGCTGCCGGTTGACCCGACCATGCTCGGCTACATCTCCACCAGCCTGCTGCTGTTCGGCGTGCTGTACGCCTCCATGGTCAACACCGGGCTGAACGTCGCCAGTGAATGGAATGACCGCACCGTGAAGAACCTCCTTTTGGCTCCCGTCGGGCGGGGCGCGCTAGTCACCGGCAAAGTCCTGTCCGGCCTGGGCCAAAGCGTGCTCAGCATCGCTCTGGTGTTACTGGTGCTGATCTTTGGGTTCGGCTTCCAGCCACGCGGAAACCCGCTGCTGATGGCCGGGATTGTCCTTCTCACGATGCTGCTGGGTGCTGGCATCGGCGTGCTGGCCGGGGTGCTGTCCAAGAAGACCCTCGCGGTCACGTCCGGCCTGATCACGGTGGCGATCCTGCTGTTCCTGGTCTCCGGCAACGAGGACTCCATGCGCGGCCTGGCCTGGGGTCAGCCCATCACCGCGCTGTGGCAGTTCTCCCTCGCGCTTCCACCGACCTACGCCTTCGGTGCCGCCCGAAGCCTGTTCCTGACCGGGGAGACCAGCACCTTGATCCGCGACCTCGCCATCGTCGCATCAGCTGCGGCCGCCCTCCTCTCCCTGGCCGTCGTCGCTCTACGCCGCGCCTACAGCAATCTCTCAGGAGGCCAGTAATGAACGCCATGACTCCCATCAACACCAGGTCGCAGCACATGCGATCAGTAGACCTGGACCAGTTCACTGGCACCCTGTCCAAGGACATGAAGCAGTGGGCACGTGATCGCCAAGCGCTCTTCGCCCCTCTGCTGCTGCCCATCGTGCTGATGTTCATCGCTACCGTGCTGTTCGGCTTCGGCGGCGACCAGTGGAACATCGGCCTGGTCGACAAGTCCGGCGGCTCCTACTCCGCCTCTCTCACCCAGGCAGTCGAGGATTCTGACAGCAACATCACCCCGTACTTCAACATCGTCACCCGAGACCAGAACGAAGCCCAGCGTCTCGTCGAAGACGGACGGGTCCACCTGGTGATCACCATCCCCGAAGGCTTCGATGAGGCGATCGCGAACGGACAGACACCCACCCTGGAAACCAGCGTTTACAACATCAACACCGACATGATGAAGAACGCCCGCCTTCGCCTGGACCGCGTGATTCAAGACTGGGGTGCCGAACTCGGACAATCCCCAATCACCATCGACCAGATCACGACACGGCCCGACGACATCTGGCGACGATCCTTCATCGGAGGCTCCGCCGTCGTGCTCGCCGTCATGGTCGGCGCCGCCCTCAACAGCGCCCTCATCATCGCCCGCGAATGGGAACACCGCACCACCAAAGAACTCCAGCTCGCGCCCCGAGCCCGCACCGGCGTCATCGCCGGCAAGATCGTCGCCGGACTCCTCGCGGGCATGGTTTCCACCGCGATCACCCTGCTGTTCGCCACCACCATCTTCGGGCTACGGATACCACCCGAACGCATCCCCATGCTGCTGCTCTACGCCGGACTGGTCGCCATCGGCTTCGCCGGCCTTGGCATCGCCATCGGCGCGTGGCTCAAGGACTACCGGGCCGTCCAGCCGCTCATCCTCGTTACCCTGGCCGGCAGCTTCTTCGCCGCAGGCGGCTTCTCCAGCGTCCCAACCCTGCCCGCCGGCGTCCGCGCATTCGACCAATACTGGCCACCCTCCTGGGCCTTCGAGATCATCAACAACCACACGTTCATGGCCACCCCACCCGACCCCACGCAACCACTCATCCTTCTCGGACTGCTCGCCGTCGCAGGGGTGGCCGTCGGTGCGATGGCAGCTCGCCGCCAGTTATGAGATAGCGCGAGTCTGCACTGAGCAGTGGCTCGACCATGGCGGCGGAACAGGAAGTGGCGGGTGGACGCTCAGAAGGAGAACTCGGTCGCTCCGGGCCGATCTCTGCGTCCACCCGCACGTTCCACCGTCCCGTTGGGCCTGTGGCGTTTGACTGCGTGAAGGTGATCGTTGTCCGCGATGGTTCCGCCATCCTGTTCAGTGAGTTTGGTCGGAGACCGGTCACGGTGGGTGATGTGATCCTGCTCTGCACCAACACGCTGTGCGGGTGCGAGCCCGAGGGCCATATCACTGTGACCACGATCTATATGGACACCGACTACTTGGTGGACCAGGTGTTCTGGCAGCATGTCGGCCTCCTATGCGATCGGCTGGACGCACGCGAGCTTGCTAGCGCAATGTACGTCGAGCCAGCCCAGGTTCTTCGGCTCGGGGAGCAACGCGTTGGAATGGTCATGCCGTGGCTCGATGAACTCGTCAGACTCACGGTAGACGGCCATCAGTACCGCAAGTTCAACCGAGTCCAAGCGCTGTGGTTCTCCCTTGCCGATATGATCGCTCCCTTCGTCAGAGTCTCGCCGGTACGTTTGACACGATCACAGCGGGAACGAATCCGGCCCACATTGCCACGGCATCGGCGGTTCAATCCGTTACGTACAGAGGCACGCAAGATAGCCGATCTGCTTCGGAGCGACCCTGCTCGTCGCTGGACTCTCGATGATCTTGCTGGCGAGATTCACCTGTCCGTCTCCCAGATGACACGTGTGTTCACGGATGCGTTCGGAAAGACGCCATTGGCCTATCTGACGATCATTCGCGCCGAGGAGCTCGCAAAACTGCTGCGCGACAACGATTTGCCCATCGAAGCAGCAATGCGGCAAGTAGGGTGGCACAGTCGAGGTCACGCCTCGCAACTGTTTCGGCAGTACGTGGGGATAACTCCCGTCGAGTATCGACGGTTGAGCGCAGTAGCCGCGTGACGCTCCCGATCTCTTCATCCACGCTCCCGATATCGGGACCATCTGGCCCCACCGGCTCCGTCCCGACTCCCAGGCGGGTAGACCGGTAAGGACTCGCCGGGTTCAGCTTGAGCCTTGGCGGTCGCGGTCACCCCTTGGACCGCCCCCGTCATTCGGTCCGGACGCTCTGTGAGTCGTCGGTTTCGATTT
>CAMCQD010000149.1 GCA_945876925.1 uncultured Dermatophilus sp. | reverse complement strand
GTAGCACTTGGGGGTCGGATTCGGCATCCAGCAGTTCTGGTTGAACTGCCACACGCCGATGAGCACGTAGGCCCCGGCGACCGCGACGGTGGCCCCGGTGGCCAGGCCGTCCAGGCCGTCGGTGAGGTTCACCGCGTTGCTGGTTCCGGCGATCATGAGGTTGATCCAGATGACGTAGAGCACCATCCCGGCCGGGATGCCCAGTCCCAGGTACCGGAAGTCGAAGCTCATGTCGCGCACGAACGAGATGGCCGTCGACCCGGGAGTGACCCCGTTAGCGGTCGGGAAGCTCACCACGAGGAAGGCGAACACGGTTGCCACCAGGGTCTGCAGCGCGAGCTTCTGCCAGGAGCGCAGTCCCAGGCTGCGCGCCTTGCGGATCTTGATGAAGTCGTCGATGAAGCCGACGCTGCCCAGGCCCACCATGAGGAACAGCACGATGAGCGCGCTGGCCGACACCGGTCGCCAGGTGACCAGGTGGGCGACCCCGTAGCCGAGCATCGTCGCGGCGATGAACACCGCGCCGCCCATCGTGGGGGTGCCCCGCTTGGTCTGGTGCGTGGTCGGCCCGTCATCGCGGACGAACTGCCCGTAGTGCTGGCGGACGAGGAACTTGATGAACAGCGGCGTGCACAGCAGCGAGGCGAACAGCGAGCAGCCCGCAGCGATGAGAATGAGTCTCACCGGTGCTGCCCCCCTTCGGCCAGCCGCTCCCCCAGCAGCCTCAATCCGGCTCCGTGAGACGACTTCACGAGCACGAGGTCCCCCTCCTGGAGCAGGTCCGATAGCAGTGTCCCGGCGTCGTCGACGCTCGCCGCACGGTACACCTCCGGCGCGGCCGGCCCGGTTAGGCTCACCGGCGCCGGACCGCCGGCCGCCGCATCGCCCGGGACGGCAGGTTCCGGACCGCCCGCGGCACCGCCGGCGATGGCCCCGGCCGCCTCCGAATCACCCACGGCCACTACGACGTCGATGCCGCTGGCGCGGGCCAGCGTCCCGGCGAGCCGGTGCTGGGCGACCGAATCCGGGCCCAGCTCGAGCATCTCGCCCAGCACGGCGATAGTGCGCCGCTTCCCCCCGCCGGGTGCCCGCATGACGCCGAGCGTGCGCAGGGCGCTGCGCATCGACTCGGGGTTGGCGTTATATGCGTCGTTGATGATGGTGACCCCGTCGGGGCGCTCGTGCCGTTCCATCCGGTACCGGCTGGCCGGGGTGGCCCGGGCGAGCCGGTGAGCCACCCCGGCCAGGGGCATGCCGAGCCAGAGCGCCACCGCCGCCGCGGCCAGGGAGTTCGCAACCTGATGCTCCCCCATCAACCTCAACTTGACGTTAATACTCTCATCCCTGTAGCTGAGGTCGAAGCCCGGGTAGCCCTGCTCGTCCAGGATGACGTTGCGCGCCTGCACATCGGCTCCGGGGCCGCGCCCGAACCGCAGGATGTCCGCGCCCGCGGCGGGCGTCATGTGTGAGACGAGGTCGTCGTCGGCGTTGAGCACCGCCAGCCCGCCGGCGGGGAGCGCCTCAGCCAGTTCCGCCTTGGCCCGGCCGATAGCCTCACGGGAGCCGAACTCCCCCAGGTGAGCCGAGCCCACGTTGAGGACCGCGCCCACCCGCGGATGGGTCATCCGGGCCAGGTAGCGCACGTGCCCGATCCCGCGGGCGCCCATCTCGAGGATGAGATGGCGGGTATCCGGCTGGAGGCGGCACACCGTGAGCGGCACCCCGACCTCGGAGTTAAGCGAACCGGCGTTGGCCACGGTCGGGCCGAGCCCGGCCAGCAGCTGCGCCAGCAGATCCTTGGTGGTGGTCTTCCCGCTGGAGCCGGTGACCCCGATCACGATCAGCTCCGGGGAATCGGTGATGAGCGATTCCGCCAGGGCCGCGAAGGCCTCCTGGACATCGGCGACGAGCACGTAGGGCAGCTCGCTGACCGGCTTGGTGACCAGCGCGCCTACCGCTCCGGCAGCGGCTGCGGCGGCGGCGTAGCGGTGCCCGTCCGCGTGCTCGCCGATCCGGGCGACGTACAGGCTGCCCGCACCGGCCTGACGTGAGTCGGTCACCACCGGCCCGTCCACCAGGACGCCGGCCGCCCCGGGTGCGGACAGCGCGCCCCCGGTCACCTGCGCGATCTGCCCGAGCGTGCGGGGAATCATCAGCCCTCCTGGCGGCTATCGGAGTCGGATCGGGCGCGCAGCGCCTCCCAGGCCTGCGCGAGCGCCACGCGATCGTCGAACGGCTGCGTCGTGGTCCCGATGACCTGAGTCGTCTCGTGTCCCTTGCCCAGCACGGCGATGACGCCGCCGGCGGCCAGTTCCAGCCCCCGGGCGATGCCCTCGGCCCGGCCGGGAACCTCGATCACGCACACCCGCCCGCCGCGCTCGCCGGCTTCGCAGCGGGCCCCGGCGGCCACGGCGGCGCGGATGAGCGCCGGATCCTCCCGGCGCGGGTTGTCGTCGGTGACGACGAGCGCATCGGCGTAGCGGGCCCCGGCGGCTCCCATGAGCGGGCGCTTACCGTGGTCGCGATCCCCGCCGGCTCCCAGCACGGCGACCAGCGGCCCGCCGAGCCGGTCCGCGACCGGGCGCAGCGCCCCCAGGGTCGCCTCGATGGCATCAGGCGTGTGCGCGAAATCGACCACGGCGAGCTGCGGGGCTGCGCTATCGCCCCCGCCACCGGCCAGCTCGGCCAGTTCCATCCGCCCGGGACCGCGCGGGCGGACCGCCATGGCGGCCTCGACGCTCGCGGCGGGCACACCGCCGGTGAGGAGCACGAGCGCGGCCAGGGCGGTGTTGATCTCGTTGTGGGTGCCCGGGAGCGCGCTGACCAGGTGCAGCTTCCCCGGATCGGCGTCCTGGCCCCGGTCCGGGACGAGGGTGAACTCCCCCGGCCCCTCCCCGGGCACGAGCTGCCAGTCGGCCTGCCGGGCAGCGCCGTCCTCGCCGGGCCGCCAGGCGGGGGTCGCCAGGGTGGTGACCGGGATCCGGGCCTGCCCGGCCAGGCGGCGTCCCCACGGGTCGTCGGCGCAGATCACCGCGCGCCGGGCCCGCTGCGGGGTGAATAGCTGCGCCTTGGCCGCGAAGTACGCCTCCATGCTCCCGTGGAAGTCGAGGTGGTCCTGGGACAGGTTGGTGAACACCGCCACGTCGAAATCCAGCGCGTCCGCCCGGTGCAGGGCCAGCGCGTGCGAGCTCACCTCCATGACGCAGTGCCCCGCCCCCCGCTCCGCCATGAGAGCCAGCAGGGCCTGCAGGTCAGGTGACTCGGGAGTGGTGTGCACCGAGCGGATGGACTCCCCGGCTACGCGGATCTCGATGGTGCCCACCAGCCCGGTGACGTAACCCAGCGCCCGCCAGGCCGATTCGAGCAGATACGCGGTGGTGGTCTTGCCGTTGGTGCCGGTGATGCCGACGAGTTCGAGCTTCCTGGAGGGGTGCCCGTAGATGGCCGCGGCCAGCGGGGCCAGGGCGGCGCGGGGGTCGTCCACGACCAGGACCGGCACGCTGGCCGGGGCGTCCCGGGTGATCAGCCTGGCCCCCGCCTCATCGGTGAGCACGGCTACCGCCCCGGCGGCGATCGCCTGGGCGGCGAAAGAGGCCCCGTGCACGTTGGCACCCGGCAGCGCCGCGTACACCTGCCCCGGCCTCACCCGGCGCGAATCCAGCCCGGCGCCGGTGACCCGGATGGCATCCAGGCCGTCCGGACCGGTGGCGCGGCACCCGGGGAGGATGCCGACGACCTCTGCGAGAGTGAGGTTTCCGGGGTGTTCAAGGGGTGTCATGACGCTCACCGGGCCGACGTTACCCGGCAGCAGCCGTGGCGGACGGCGTGCCGGTAGTGCTTGCGGATGTGGGGGAACTACCCCGGCTGGCCGTGGCGGACGGCGTGCCCGTCCCCGTGGTCGCGGTCCCCGTGAGGGGGTCCACTCCCGGCCTGGCGGCAGTCAGCGGGTACGGGTCGGCCGCGGCCCCCGACGGCGAGATGTGGTACTTCTGCAGCGCGTACGACATCACCTTGGAGAACACCGGTCCGGCGTTACTGCCGCCGTAGATGCCCTTCTTCGGGTTGACGATGAAGACGCCCATGATGAACTGCGGGTCGTCAGCCGGGGCGTAACCCACGAAGGACGAGGTGTACCCGCCCGAGCCGGTGTACCGGTTCGAGGTGCCGGTCTTCCCGCCGATGCTGAACCCGGGCACGGCCGCCTCGGCCGCGGTTCCCTCCGCGCTCACCACCGACTGCAGCATGCGGGACAGGTCGCTGGCGGTCTGGGCGCTGACGGCCTGCTGGCCGGCGGGCAGTTCCTGGGCGTGATACTGGCCGTCGGCCGTGGTGCGCCCGGCCACGATCGACGCGGGGATGCGCACCCCGCCGTTGACGACCGTCTGCATCATGCTGGTGATCTGGATCGGCGAGGCGGTGAATGCCTGCCCGAAGGCGATGGTGTAGCGGCTGCGCCCGTCCCAGCTCGCGGCCTCGGTCAGCGAGCCGGCGGACTCGCCGGGGAAGCCCACCGCAGAGCGCGAGCCGGCCCCGAACGCCCGCAGGTACTTCTCCAGCGTCGCCTTGGGATACAACTGCGCCAGCTGGACTGTGCCGATGTTGCTGGACTTGGCGAGCACCCCGGCAGTGGTGAGGTATTCGGTCTTGTGGTCGTGCGAGTCACGGAACTCCTGGCCGTCCACCGTGTACCGGTTCTCCACGGTCCACTCGGTGGTGGGGGTGGTCAGCCCCTGGTCGAGCGCGGCGCCGACGGCGACCACCTTGGCGATCGAGCCGGGTTCGAAGGCCCCCTGGAATGCGATGTTGCTGAAGTCCGAGCCCGCGGCGGCCCGGTTGCCCGGGTCGAAGGTGGGGGTCTGGGTGACGGCGAGCAGCCGGCCCTGCTTGTCCATGATGACCGCGACCCCGGCCTCGGCCTCCAGGTCGCGCACCCGCTTGGCGAGCACGTCGTAGGCGTACCAGTTGAGGTCGTTGTCGATGGTCAGCCGGATGGTCTCGCCCGGGACCGCCGGGGTGACCTCATTGCGGCCCATGGGGATGACCCGGTTGTCCAGTGAGTACTCGCGCACCATGCGGCCGTTCACCCCGGTGAGGGCCTTGTCGTAGAGGTGCTCCAGGCCGCCGCCGGTGTTGCCGGCGGCGGTGCCGTCGGCCCCGACCCAGCCCACGGTGGCCGCAGTCGGCGGCCCGCCGGGGTAGATCCGCACCGAGGCGTCCTCCGCGGTGATCCCGGGGATGCCCAGGGCCTGGACCTGCTGCCACACCGTCGGGGTGACGAGCTTGGAGACCGGCACCCAGCGCTTCTCGCCGGTGAGGGCCTGCTGCAGCGCGGATTCCTCCAGCTTGAGCAGCGGGGCGAGCGCCCGGGCCGCCCCGGCGGCGCCGACCTTGACCGTTTCCCTGGTCTGCGGGTCGCGCTGGGCGTACTCGGCGACCGCGACCTGGTCGGCTACCACGTCGAACCGCTGCGAGCTCTCGGCCAGGGCGCG
>CAMCQD010000148.1 GCA_945876925.1 uncultured Dermatophilus sp. | reverse complement strand
TATCGTTGGTATAGGCAACACAATCGCGTGATGCGTCTAGGTGACTTGATAAGGCAGGTGAGGGACTTGGCCGGGACAGACCAGTACGAGGCTGCACCACGCCAGCAATTTAAGTCAGGACGGGAACTCATTAACGCGGTGAAAACCCGTCGTGAAGAAGCACAAGCGTTTAAAGCACTGGCCCAGGACGTGGACGCGGAAGTCTCTGCTGGACTCGACCAGTACGACCCGGAGCTCATCGACGGTGTGCGCGTGCTCTGGATTACCGAGGGCACCGCCGCCCGCGACGAGACCGCGTTCAGGCATGCCCTTAAGACCGGCCATAGGCTCCGCGCTGCCGGACAACGACTCACGGATGCAGCCATCATCGACGCCTACGAGCACGCCTACAACGTCGCACAGACCCACGGCGGCGCAGGCCGCCCTGCAGAGCTTCCCCCGATGTGCGACCGCCAGACGATGGCACGACGAGTCCGCGGCTACGTGACCCAGTCCAAGGGTGTGGCCTCCCTCGGCTCGAGCGCGCCTGGAAAGGCAACCAGCAGCGAGCGCAAAGCCTTGGCCACCATGGGACGCAGAGGCGGGCAAAAGGCTGCACAACGCTGGAAAACAGACCCAGAAGGGGAGTACGCACAAGCACAGCGAGAAGCCTTGGCGTCTGCGAACAAACGCCGAGTAATCCAGGGACAGAGCACTCGCGGCCGTGTCCTCTCTATTTATTCGCAAGTCCTGTTCGACACCGGGACAGCGCCTACCGCGAAGCAGATAGCTGAAGAGATCGGGTGTGAGCGCAGTACCGTAGCGCGTCACATTTCGGCCCTCAAGAAGGCGGGGCTGCTTCAGGGCTAGAGGTGTGAATGCCGTAAGCAATATACGGTTCCCCTGCCGCTAGGCAGTTAGGTAAAACCTCACTCAAGAAAAACCTTGATGGGCGGGGCACCTTATATGCTTTGTTCATGCTCTCTGATCCTGTCTTTGACCGTGCCACCATCCGCCATAAACTCATTGAGTTCAAAATCCGCTGGCGCGGCCATATCGACCAGTGGAAAGCAGAAAACCGCCCCGCCACCGAGTCCAGCCACGATCAACAGTTCTGGGGTGACCTCCTAGCCTGCTTCGGCGTCAACGCCCGCGACCTTTACCTGTATCAGCGCAGCGCGAAACGAGCCTCCACCGGCCACACCGGCAAGATTGACATGTTCATCCCCGGCAAAGTCATCGGCGAGGCCAAGTCCCTCGGTATCGACCTGGACAAGGCTCACGAGCAAGCACTCGACTACCTGCTCGGCGGCACCATTCCGAACTCACAAATGCCGGCCTATGTCCTCTGCTCCAACTTCGAGACCCTGCGCATCACCCGCCTTAACCGCGACTACGTCGGCGACTCTGCAGAATGGGACGTTACCTTCGACCTGGACGAAATCGACGAGCATCTGGAACAACTCGTGTTCCTGGCGGACTATGAGACCTCGGCCTATCACGAGGAAGAACAAGCCTCCCTTGAGGCCTCACGCCTGATGGTCGAGCTGTTCCGCGCCATGAACGGCGACGAGGCAGACGAAGCCGTGGGCGATGAAGCCCCAACCACCCCGGAGGAAGAAGACGAAAGGGTCATGCGCACCTCGGTCTACCTAACGCGCATCCTCTTCCTCCTTTTCGGCGACGATGCAGGCCTGTGGGACACCCCGCACCTGTTTACGACGTTCGTGCGCAACGAAACCACCCCGGAATCTCTCGGACCTCAGCTCAACGAACTTTTCCGAGTCCTCAACACCCCGGAGGACAAGCGGCCTAAGCGCTTGCCCGGCACCTTGGCGAAATTCCCCTACGTCAACGGCGCAATCTTCGCCGAACAGCTCGACCCTGAATACTTCGACTACGCCATGCGCGAAGCCCTGCTCAACGCCTGCGACTTCGACTGGTCAAAAATCGACGTGTCCGTCTTCGGCTCACTGTTCCAGCTGGTTAAGTCGAAAGAAGCCCGCCGTGGCGATGGTGAGCACTACACCTCGAAGACCAACATCCTCAAGACCATCGGACCGCTCTTCCTCGACGAGTTGCGTGCCCAGGCTGACAAGCTGGTCTCCAACCCCGCCACCCCGGTGCGCAAGTTAGAAGAATTCCGCGACTCACTGGCTGCCCATATTTTCTGCGACCCGGCCTGTGGTGCGGGAAACTTCCTGCTCACCGCCTATAAAGAACTGCGCCGTATTGAAACGGACCTTATCGTGGCTATCCGTCAGCGCCGTGGCGAGACGGGTATGTCGCTAAATATTGAGTGGGAGCAGAAACTGTCGATTGGGCAGTTCTACGGATTTGAGCTGAACTGGTGGCCGGCAAAGATTGCAGAGACGGCGATGTTCCTGGTGGATCATCAGGCGAATAAGGAGTTGGCGAATGCGGTGGGGCGTCCGCCGCAGCGTTTGCCTATTACGATTACCGCCCACATCGTCCACGGAAACGCTCTCGCCCTGGACTGGACGGAAGCGCTGCCCAAAGCAGTGGGGGAGACGTTTATCTTTGGCAACCCACCATTTATCGGTCAAGATACGCGCACAAAACAGCAGCTCGAGGAAATGAAAGCTGTATGGAGACGTAAAAACATCTCGAGATTGGACTACGTCACGTGTTGGCACATAAAAAGCCTTGACCTTTTCAGTACCCGTAACGGACGGTTCGCTTTCGTAACAACTAACTCGATTACCCAAGGCGAACAAGTGCCGCTTTTATTCGGCCCCATCTTCGCAGCAGGTTGGCGTATCCGCTTCGCCCATCGCACATTCTCATGGGATTCCGATGCTCCCGGTAAAGCCTCAGTCCACTGCGTCATCGTCGGTTTCGACCGTGCACACGAACCTCGCCCCCAGCTCTGGGATTACCCGAATGTCAGCAGTGCCCCCGTGGCTGTGCCTGTGGAGCGCGTGATTAATGCTTACCTCGTCGACGGCCCTAATGTCCTTGTCCAAAAGATGACTTCACCCATCTCCTGCGAGATTAAACCCGCAGTTCTAGGTGTGATGTCCAGGGACGTTGTTCTGGCCCCCGCCCGTAATGACACCGTGCCGATTCAAGAAGTATCTGTCCAGACCGCTTGCCATTGAAGGCATGTTAGAGTTTGGGGCATGTCGAGTCCCGAATCAGACAGGTCAGGGGTTGTCGGTCACACCGCCAGCCCCTTGAACCACTAGTTACGACGCCCACGATCTGTGTGGGCGTATGTCTGGCGTACCCGGGGCGCTGGCCGTGGTGACAAGAAGAACCATTTCTTGATCTCACACCTCGGAGTACTCGATGCCTTTTGCCCTCTACATGCTTGCCCTGGCGGTCTTCGTCATGGGCACTTCAGAATTCATGCTCGCGGGATTGCTCCCCGCGATCGCGACCGAACTTGACGTCTCGGTCGGCACTGCGGGCCTGCTGACCTCCGCATTCGCAGTCGGTATGGTCGTCGGCGCGCCAGTGATGGCGGCATTCGCTCGCCGTTGGCCACCGCGGCTCACATTGATCGTTTGCCTTCTCGTGTTCGCGGGAAGCCACGTCATCGGAGCGATGACACCAGTGTTCTCTCTCCTGCTCATCACCCGGGTGCTCAGCGCTCTCGCAAACGCAGGATTCCTCGCCGTAGCACTGAGCACGGCCACTACCCTCGTGCCAGCGAACCAGAAGGGGCGTGCACTGTCGATCCTGCTCTCCGGCACGACGATCGCAACCGTCGTGGGCGTCCCCGCCGGGGCACTGCTCGGCACAGCGCTGGGCTGGCGAACGACGTTCTGGGCGATCGCCATCCTCTGTATTCCCGCGGCCGTTGGAGTCATTCGTGGCGTCACGAACAATGTTGGTCGGAGCGAGACTAGCGCGACCTCACCAAGGCTCCGTGTCGAGCTCAGCCAGTTGGCGACGCCGCGGCTCATCCTGGCCATGGCACTCGGAGCGCTGATCAACGGAGGGACCTTTGCGGCATTCACCTTCCTGGCACCCATCGTGACCGAGACCGCGGGCTTGGCCGAAGCGTGGGTGTCCGTCGCGCTGGTGATGTTCGGCATCGGATCGTTCCTTGGCGTCACGATCGCAGGACGACTATCAGATCAACGACCTGGCCTCGTGCTCGCAGTCGGCGGACCGCTATTGCTGACAGGCTGGATCGTGTTGGCAGTGGTCGCATCTCATCCCGTTGCGCTTATCGTCCTCGTCCTCGTTCAGGGATTCCTGTCGTTCGGCGTCGGCAGTACTCTGATCACGCGTGTGCTGTATGCAGCATCGGGTGCGCCAACGATGGGCGGTTCGTACGCAACCGCAGCATTGAATATCGGAGCTGCAGCGGGGCCCGTGCTTGGTGCGCTCGGGCTCGCGACCGGGCTGGGGCTGCTCGCGCCGGTTTGGGTCGCTTCGGTGCTGACAGCGATCGCTCTCGTCATCATGCTTCTCACCAGACGCGCGCTTACGAAGACCGCGGCGGAGGCCAATTGATGACCCATCCGAACGCTCTTCTCACTCCTCGTGCCCGTCTCCGGTTAGCTCGGCTGATTGTCGAAGACGGCTATCCGGCCACGATCGCCGCAAAGATGTTCATGGTCTCCCCGATCACTGCCCGGAAATGGGCAGGCCGCTACCGGGAAGAGGGTGAGTTTGGGATGCAGGATCGCTCCAGCAAGCCGCACCGGATCCCAGGCAGGACGCCCGAGCATGTCAAGAAGAAGATCATCAACCTGCGCTGGCGGCTTCGACTGGGGCCAGCCCAGATCGCTGCGCGACTTGGTCTCTCGACGTCGACTGTTCACGCGGTCCTCGTCCGTTGCCGCGTGAACCGCCTCTCGCATATCGATCGTGTCACTGGCGAGCCATTGCGGCGATATGAGCATCCTCATCCGGGATCGTTGATTCATGTCGATGTCACGAAGTTCGGCAACATCCCCGACGGCGGTGGACATCGTTACGTAGGTCGGCAGCAAGGCGCACGGAACAAGCTCGCGACTCCGGGATTACCACGAGGAAAAGATCACAAGCCGCGCACCGGGACGGCGTTCGTTCACACAGTCATCGATGACCACTCCCGCGTCGCATACGCAGAAATCTGGTCGGATGAGCAGGCGAGCACAGCGGTGGGAGTTCTCGAACGCGCCGTGGCCTGGTTCGCCGAACGAGGCGTGACCGTCGAGCGAGTCCTATCCGACAACGGGTCGGCATACAGATCCCACGCATGGAGGGACTTCTGCGCTCGGCTCGGCATCCGACACAAGCGGACACGCCCCTACCGGCCGCAGACGAACGGGAAGATCGAGCGATTCCACCGCACGCTCGGGGACGGCTGGGCCTATGCCAGGTTTTACGGTTCAGAGGCCGAACGGCGCCTGGCGCTGCCCGGCTGGCTCCACTTCTACAACCACCACCGACACCACTCTGCGATTGGCGGCGTACCCTTCGACCGACTCAACAACGTCCCTGGACATCACAGCTAGCGGGCGGCCGGAAGGTGAATGCTAGGCATGATCTAACCCTCGGTCTCTGG
>CAMCQD010000147.1 GCA_945876925.1 uncultured Dermatophilus sp. | reverse complement strand
ACTGCTGCCTGGCCGCCGGGCCGGCCTGCGCCGTCATCGTTTCACTTAGCCGCGCCGGTACGGTGCCGCGGCACGCGGAGGGCCGCCGGGCCGGGGAGGCCCGGCCGGAATCAGCCCGGGGGCCGCGGGCGTTGACCCGGGCACCATGACCGACGGCGCACTCATCGTTCAAAGTGACAAGACGCTCCTGCTCGAAGTGGCCCATCCCCGGGCCGGGGAGGCACGGGCGGCGATAGCCCCGTTCGCTGAGCTGGAACGCTCCCCCGAGCACATGCACACCTACCGGGTCACCCCGCTGGGACTGTGGAACGCCAGATCGGCCGGCTACGACGCCGAGCAGGTCGTCCACGCCCTCATCGAGCACAGCAGGTACCCGGTGCCGCACGCGCTGCTGGTCGATGTGGCCGCCACGATGGACCGCTACGGCCGCCTGCTGCTGGTCAAGGACGGCGGCAACCTCGTGCTCGAGGCCCTCGACCAGGCGGTGCTCGAGGAGGTCGTGCGGAACAAGCGGATCGCCCCGGCGCTGGGGGCCCGGCTCGGCCCGGGCAGGGTGCGGGTGCACCCCAGTGAGCGCGGCCGGCTCAAGCAGGAGCTGCTCAAAGCCGGCTGGCCGGCCGAGGACCGGGCCGGTTACGTCGACGGCGAGGCGCACCCGATCGCGCTGACCCCGCACGGCTGGGCGCTGCGGCCCTATCAGGAGCAGGCGGTCGAGGGGTTCGCCGAGGGCGGCTCGGGGGTGATCGTGCTGCCCTGCGGGGCTGGCAAGACGCTCGTCGGCGCGGGCGTGATGGCGAGGTTCGGCACCACCACGCTGATCCTCGTGGCCAATGCGGTCGCGGCCCGGCAGTGGCGTGCCGAGCTGCTGGCGCGCACCAGCCTCACCGGGGACGAGGTCGGCGAGTACTCCGGGGCGGTCAAGCAGATCCGCCCGGTCACGATCGCCACCTACCAGGTGCTCACCGCCCGCCGCCAGGGCGCCTACCGGCACCTGGGCCTGCTGGACGCCCGCGACTGGGGCCTGATCATCTACGACGAGGTGCATCTGCTGCCCGCGCCGGTGTTCCGGATGACCGCCGATCTGCAAGCGCGCCGCCGGCTCGGGCTGACGGCCACCCTGGTGCGCGAGGACGGCCGCGAGAACGACGTGTTCAGCCTCATCGGCCCCAAGCGATTCGACGCGCCGTGGAAGGACATCGAGTCCCAGGGGTATATCGCCCCGGCGGATTGCGTGGAGGTGCGGGTCGCCCTGCCGACGGCGGACCGGATCGCCTACGCCACCGCGGAGGCTGGCGAGCGCTACCGGTTCGCCTCCTGTCACCCGGTCAAGGACGAGGTGGTGCGGCTCCTGGTCGAGCGGCATCGCGGGGAGCCGACCCTCATCATCGGGCAGTACCTCGACCAGCTGGAGGCCCTGGCCGCCCGGCTGGACGCGCCCCTGGTGACGGGGAAGACGCCGGTCCGCCAGCGGCAGGGACTGTTCACCGCCTTCCGGGAGGGCCGGACCAGCCTGCTCGTGGTGAGCAAGGTGGCCAACTTCAGCGTCGACCTGCCCGAGGCGAGCGTGGCCATCCAGGTCAGCGGCACGTTCGGTTCCCGGCAGGAGGAGGCCCAGCGGCTGGGCAGGCTGCTGCGGCCCAAGGGCGACGGGCGCGGCGCGCATTTCTACGCCGTGGTCACCCGGGACACCGCCGATGCTGAGTTCGCCGCCCACCGCCAGCGGTTCCTCGCCGAGCAGGGGTACGCCTACCGGATCACCGACGCCGGCGACTTATCCTCTCCGGCCGGTCCGTGACAGGGTGCGAGCCCCGGCGGTGACGCGCGCGGACGGCCGGCGGCCCGGCCTCCCGCAGCTGCGCGGGGTGAAGGCGGGCCGCCTGCTGCCAGGCGATGCCGCTGGCAGGGCGGGCGCGCCGCCACCGCAGCTGCGCGGTTCGCTGCGCATGTCCAGCGAACACCCAGTTAACAGCCTCATCCTGGGGAGGTGACCACCGCTAGCGCCCCCGAAGCCCGTCTGCTCGTCGTCGAAGACGAGCCCAGCATCCGGGAGTTGCTGGCGACCTCGCTGAAGTTCGCCGGGTTCGAGGTATTCACTGCGGCGGACGGCGGCGAGGCCATCGACGTGGCCGAGCGGGAGGGCCCCGACCTGGTCGTGCTCGACGTCATGCTGCCCGATATGGACGGGTTCGCGGTCACCAAGCGGCTGCGGGAACGGGGCCGCGACATGCCCATTGTCTTCGTCACCGCGCTCGACTCGGTCGATGACAAGGTCAAGGGCCTCACCGTGGGCGGCGACGACTACGTCACCAAGCCGTTCAGCCTCGAGGAGGTCGTCGCGCGGATCCGCGCGGTGCTGCGCCGGACGCACGGCGAGGTCTCCGATGACGCCGTGCTGCGCTTTCACGACCTGGAGCTGAACGAGGACTCGCACGAAGTGCGCCGCGGGCGGCGGGTCATCGACGTCTCGCCCACCGAGTTCAAGCTGCTGCGGTACCTGCTCCTCAACCCCAACCGGGTGCTCAGCAAGCAGCAGATCCTCGACCACGTGTGGGACTACGACTTCCGCGGCGAGGCCGGGATCGTCGAGTCCTACATTTCCTACCTGCGCCGCAAGATCGACACCGAGGAACCGCATCTCATCCACACCCGCCGGGGCGTAGGGTACGTGCTGCGGCTGCCACCCGAAACGACATGAGCCCGGCGCCGGGCGGGGCCCGACTCGCGAGCGCCCGCGCAGGCCTGGCCAGTTCGCTGCGGAACACCTCACTCATCTGGCGCCTGGTGGTCGTCCTGGTGGTGCTGCTGGTCCTGGTCATCCTCCTGAGCACCATCGCGACCAGCGTGATCATGCGCCGTTACCTGGTCGAGCGCACCGTCGCCGAGCTGCAGACCGCGGCCGCCCCGGTGGCTTCCCGGGTGCTCCCCCAGTACCTCAACCGCAGCAGCGTCATCGATCTGCCCAGTTCCTACGTCGTCGTCTTCATGGAGGAGAACGGCCGCCGCCGGGCCACCATGGCCCCCGAGGGCGTCGACCCGGCCCTGCTGCCGGCCATCCCGGCGCTGGCCATCGGCGACAGCCGGGTCCAGACGCAGGAGGCGTTCGCGGTCGGCCCGGCCGGCGGCAGCGGCCCGTCCTGGATCGCCGTGGCCGGCGAGCTCGGCAACGATTCGGGAACCTACGCGGTGGCCACTTCCCTGGCCGGCGTCGAGGAGACCATCAACCGCACCGTGGTGGCCTCGTTCGCCCTCGGGCTGCTCGTCGTGGCCGCGTGCGTCGTGGCGGGCTGGATGGGTTTCCGCCGGGCGTTCCGGCCGCTGCGCGCCATCGAGGACACGGCCAGCGCCATCGCCGCCGGCGACCTGACCCGCCGCGTCCCCGAGCACGCCTCGCACGACGAGGTGCAGAGCCTGGCCCGGTCGCTCAACATGATGCTCGCCCAGATTGAGCAGTCCTTCCGGGTCCGCGAGGCCAGCCAGCAGCGGATGCGCCGGTTCGTCACGGATGCCTCGCATGAGCTGCGCACCCCGCTGGCCACGGTGCGCGGGTACGCCGAGCTGTACCGGCAGGGGGCCGCGGCGACCCCGGAGCAGACCGCCGCCGCGATGGCCCGCATCGAGCAGGAGGCCACCCGGATGACGGGCCTGGTCGAGGACCTGCTCACCCTGGCCCGGCTGGACGACGAACGGCCGATGAGCCTGAGCATCGTCGACCTCACCGTGCTGGCGGCGGACGCGGTGCAGGACGCGCGGGTGCGCGTGCCGGGCCGGGAGATCCGGCTGCTCCCGGCCGGGAACGGGCGGCTGGCCCCCACCGATGTCGTCGGCGATGAGGCCCGGCTGCGCCAGGTGGTGACCAACCTCGTCGCCAACGCGCTGAGCCACACACCCGAGGGCACCCCGATCGAGGTTGCCGTGGGGCGCAACGGCGACCTGGCGCGGCTGGAGGTCCGCGACCACGGTCCCGGCATCCCGCCGGACATCGCCACCAAGGTGTTCGAGCGTTTCTTCCGCGACGACCCGGCCCGCGGGCGCAAGGCCGACGGCGGCTACGGGCTCGGCCTGGCGATCGTGGCGGCCATCGTCGAAGCGCACAACGGGCGCGTCGGAATCGCCACGACCGGGGGCGGGGGCGCTACGTTCGTCGTGGAGTTACCCGCGGCCGCCCGCCCGCAGGACGATCCCGGGGACGACCCGCCCGATGTCGGCATGGCCTATGCGGCGTTCGCCGGGGGGCAGCCCGGTCAGCCGGCGGCCGCGTCGTCCCGGCGCATGCCTGCGCTGCTGCACCGGGGGGTCCCGGGCGGCGACCACACCGAATCCGGCAGCTCCGGCGGCAGGCCGCGGAGCATCAGGCGGCTGCTGACCAGGCGGCCGAACTCACCAGGAGGTACGGATGCCTGACCGACCGGTTCCCGAGCCGTCCTCCGGCGACGGAACGAACGACTCCGCGAACACGACCTGGCACGGCTCCGACGAGCCCCCTGCCCCCTGGGAGCGCGGCACCAGCGCCGGGCGGGGCTGGGCGCAGGAGAGCTCCACCGCCGGTTCCCCGGAGACGCTGCGCTACCCGCCGGCCCCGCCGCCGCGCCCGGGGCGCCAGGACCGCCGCCGCCGGACGGCCATGGTCGCCGGGATGGCGGTGCTGCTCGTCGTCGTCGCCTCGGCCGCGGCCCTGCTCTCGCAGCGGATGGGCACCAGCGGCTCCGCGGCCACGGCCGGCCAGGATCCGCAGACGGCGCAGTCCCGGTTCCAGTCCTCACCGGGCCCGGTGACGCAGGCCACCGGCGTCGCCCCGGACTGGGCCGCGACCGCTGAGGCCGTCGCGCCCAGCGTCGTCTCCATCACGGTGAGCGCCTACCAGGGCAGCGCCCGGGGATCGGGCGTCATCCTCGACGCCCAGGGCCACATCGTCACCAATCACCATGTCGTGTCCTCGGCCTCCAGCGCCCGGGACGCCATCATGGTGACCCTCAACGACAAGCGCAGCTTCCCCGCCTCCATCGTGGGCACCGATCCGAGCACCGACCTGGCTGTGCTGGCCGTCCAGTCTCCCCCGGGTGACCTGCGCCCGATCACGCTCGGTGACAGCAGCTCCCTCAAGGTGGGGATCCCGGTGATGGCGATCGGTAACCCGCTGGGGCTGTCCGGAACGGTCACCACCGGCATCGTCAGCGCGCTGGACCGGCCGCTCATCACCTCCGGGCAGTCCAGCGGCGTGGATTCGGGAATCAGCGACAACATCGTCACCAACGCGATCCAGACCTCCGCCGCGATCAACCCGGGCAACTCCGGCGGCGCGCTCGTGAACGCCTCCGGCCAGCTCGTCGGCATCAACAGCTCCATCGCGCAGACGACGCAGAACGGGGGCAACATCGGGATCGGGTTCGCCATCCCGGTGGACGCGATGAAGAACATCGTCGCCCAGCTGCTCGCGTCCGGGCGGGTGCAGCACGCCTTCCTCGGGGTCGACACGAACACCGGGAACGTGCCCGACGGCAGCGCCCAGCGGGCGGCGGCGATCGTCACGGAG
>CAMCQD010000146.1 GCA_945876925.1 uncultured Dermatophilus sp. | reverse complement strand
CCCGGCTCCGATCTTGGCGCGCAGCCGCTGCACGGTCACTTCGACCACGTGCGGATCGGTCCAGTCCGGGTCACCCCAGACCACATCGAGCAGCTGGACCCGCGAGAGCACCCGGCCAGGATTGTCCAGGAATGCGCTGAACAGCCGGAACTCGGTGCTGGACAGGTCGACCCGGTTGCCCGCCCGGTGCACCACCATGCCCGGGCGGTCGATGACCAGGTCGCCCAGGACGGTCACCTTCTCCTCCCGGGCGGCCCGGCCGCGCCGCAGCAGGGCCCGCAGGCGGGCGGCGAGCACGTCCCCGTCGAATGGTTTGACCACGTAGTCGTCCGCCCCGGCCTCGAACCCGGCGATCTGGTCATGGGGGAGGTCCCGGGCGGTGAGGATGAGCGCCGGGATGTCGGCCCGCTCGCGGGCGCGTCGCACGAAGGTGATCCCGTCCATCCGGGGCATGACGACATCGGCGACGATGACGTCGGGGCCGGTGCCCAGCCGTTCCAGCGCCTCGACCCCGTCCCCGGCGGTGACTACGCGGAACCCGTGCCGTTCCAGGATCATCCGCGTGGTGACGCGCAACGCCTCGTCATCCTCGACGAGGAGCACGAGCGGATTGGCGGCGCTGGCGGAGGGGGCGCGGGCGATCACCCCCCCAGGCTATGGGGCAGTTGACGAAATACCTACTCAAGCGTGAGGTTCCTGTGAGGTCAGCGTGCCGCCGGCGTGAGGACCGGGCGGAAAAGTTAGGGGCATCGCAGCACCGGACAGTCCGGCGCGGAAAGGAGAATCATGACCGGTATGCTCACTCGCTCGCTGACGGCCGTCGCCGTCGCAGCAGTCGCCCTGGGCGGCGGGCTCGCGTCCGCGTCGGCGGCGTCGGCGGCTCCGGCGGCAGCGCCCGCTGCGGTGACGGCGAAGCCGAAGGCCCCCAAGGCCAAGAAGACGCTCATGCACGAGTGCGTGCACGGCGTGGTCACCCACCGTCCCCGCCGTTACACGGTGGCCTGCGGCGACGGGAACCAGTACCTGGACAAGCTGACGTGGAAGAAGTGGGGGACGTCGGCGGCGACCGCGACCGGGGTGATGCGCGTGCGGGACTGCAGCAAGAGCTGCGCCAAGGGCAAGCTGCTCACCTTCCCGGTCACCGTCCGGGTCGACCGGCTCGAGAAGGGCGCGAAGGCCCAGTACTACACCCGGATGAAGGTCACCTACACCAAGAAGGTCCCGGCGGGTGACAAGCGCGTGGAGACGATCAAGCTGATCGGCGCCAAGCGCTGAGCCGCTGCCTGCGAGCCGCCGCGGGCCGCTGGGGGGCGGGTGCGGCATGCTGAGAAGCGGCTCGGGCGGTAGCCACCAGTCCGGCTAGCAAGAAGCCGGTGGCCTGCCGCGGGCATCAGGACGACGGGGAGGGGTCATGACGGGTGCGAAGCGGCGGGTCACCGGCAGGGGCGCGGTTCCGGTGGCGGGGGTGCTGGCCGCGCTGCTGCTCACCGGCTGCGGCGTGGCTGACCATTCACCGGTGAGCGCCCCGGCCGCGACCGGTACCCCGGAGCGGCCGGTTACTTCCAGCCGGGGGGAGACCACCTACCTCGCCGAATGCAGTGCGCAGGTGCGGGTCAAGCGCCCTGAGACGCTCGTGCTGGCGTGCGGGGACGGCGGCGAGATGCTCCAGGGCCTGATCTGGCGCGGCTGGGGTGAGCAGGATGCCACCGCAGCCGGTGAACTGGTCTCCAACGACTGCGTGCCCTCGTGCGCCGAGGGCAGCGACGTGCGGGTGCCGGTGACCGTGCGCGCCGATGAGCTGCAGGACGGCGACGGGGTTTCGCTGTACCGGCGGCTGACGGTGACGACGAGTGACCAGGCCCGGTCGGGGGCCGGGTCGCAGGTGGTGTATCAGCTGCCCGGATTCGATGAGGCAGGGGAGTCCGTTCCGCCGGATGCCGGCCCGGGATCGCCCTCGGCAGGGTAGGGGGCGGCCCCGGCGGGCAGCTGACTCGCCGGCTGGAACTCGACCGTGGCGCAGGCTCCCCGGCCGGGGGGAGGCTGGTTGGCCAGGGACAGGCGTCCCTGCATCGCCAGCGCGTGCTTGGCCGCGATCGTCAGGCCTAGCCCGCTGCCCTTGCGGCCGGCGAAGGTGGCGAACCGGCGCGGGCCGTGCTCGATCAGCTCGGCCGGGTACCCCTCGCCGGAGTCGGTGACGATGACGCGGGTGCCCTCGACGCGCACGTTCACCGGCCCGGCCCCATGGCTGAGAGCGTTGCGGACGAGGTTGCCGATGATGCGGTCGAGCCGGCGCGATTCGACCCGGACCCGTCCCGGCCGGCTCACCTGGTAGCTGACCCGGTCCCGGTAGGGGGCGAGCGCCTCGGCCACTACCTCGCCTAGATCGTGCTCCTGCCAGTCGATTTCGACATGGGCGGCGTCTAGCCGGGAGATCTCCAGCAGATCCTCGACCAGGCGCCGCAGCCGGGCGACCTGAGCCCGCACGAGATTGCCCAGCTCATCTGGGGGCAGCAGCTCGGCCGCGCTGACCAGCCCGGTCACCGGGGAGCGCAGCTCGTGGGCGACATCGGCGGTGAACTGCCGCTCGACCTCCAGGCGGCGCTGCAGCGCATCGGCCATCTGATCCAGCGAGGCGGTGAGCAGGGCGACCTCGTCATGCCCGGGCTGGGCGGCGCGGGCGTCGAGGTCACCGGCAGCGATCTGGCTGGCGGCGGCCGATCCGGCCCGCAGGCGGCGCGATAGCCAGGTGCCCAGCAGCCAGCCCAGCAGCGTAGCCACGGCTGCTCCCAGCGCCGCTGCCTGGATGAATGCCCAGCGCAGGGCGGCCCGCTGGGCCCGCAGTCCCATGCCGGGCAGCTGCACCGAGATGAGTTCGTGCGCGGTCACTCGCTGCACGGCGAACATCGTGTCGCCGTCGAACCAGCTGGCCCGCCGCCCGACGGCGGTGTCCTCGGCCAGCTCCGCGGGCACGGAGGGATCGTTGACCACCGCCCCGAACCGCACCCGGCCCTGGCTCTCGTAGAACACGACCGCGGAGTCGAGCCGGTCGAGTGCCTGCGCGCGCAGCCGCTCACGGCCGTCGATCGCGGCGGCCCGGTCAGCGACCGCGCCGGTCAGCCCGGAGACGCCGATGGCGACCACGGCCACGCCGGCGGCGATGCGCAGCCGCAGCGACGCCCACCAGCGCACCGGGTAGGCCGGGAGGGACGCGCCCTCACCGCGGCGGCCCGCTCCGGCGGGGTCACCGGCCTGGCCGGCGGCGCCGCAGCCCGGTGACCCGCCGGCGGTGCTGACGGGGGTGCCCGGTGGCGCCGGGGGGCCGCTGCCGTCAGCCGATCCGGTTCCCGGGCCGGTGCGCCCCCCGGGGCCGGATGCGGCCTGGTGCCTGCCTCCGCCACCGGGGCGGCGTGCTTCACCGCCGCGTCGCCGCCACATCGTCACCTCCAGGTGCTCTTCCCGGTCCCTATGCTCCCATCCCTGACGCGTGCCCCCGGCGGCCTCAGCGGGCCGGCCCCGGGCTTCCCGCAGCACCCGAAGGCCCCGCCCCGTGCTCGGGCTGACAGCGGCCGCATAGGTCCCGCAAAGGGCTTTGCTCACCTCGGGGCCTAAACCCGTCAGGGGAAGCACCGACTCACACACCAGGAGCGCCTCTCCATGCCCAGAAGCACAGTCACCATTGCGAGTACGGTCGCGGCCGCCATGATCGCGGCCCTGTCACTGGCGGGCTGCTCGGCTGACAGCGGTGACCTGTCCGCTGCGGGGAGCGTCACCGCTGCCGCCCAGGGGACCGCCAGCGATGCCATCAGCGGGGTCAGCGCGGGCTCGTACACGGGGACCTTCGACGGTAAGCAGGTCACGCTCAAGGCGGCGTACCTCATCGACGGCAAGGACGTCACGGTCGACTCGGGCACCTACGCCTCGGTGGCCTCCGACCAGGCAGTCTTTCTCGTGGTTAACGGCGGCAGCCTGACCATCAGCGGCGCCACGATCAGTAAATCCGGCGACGCCTCGGCCAGCAGCGCGCAGAACCCCGGCGACGTCGCCGACGACTACAACTTCTACGGCACCAACTCGGCCATCGTCGTGGCCGGCGCGCAGAGCCGCGTCACCGTGTCAGGCACCCAGATCACCACCACCTCCAGCGGCTCGAACGCGATCGTGGCGACCAGTTCCGGCAAAGCCGACGTCAGCGACGTGACCATCACCACGTCGGGCAACTCCTCGCGCGGGCTGCACGCCACCTACGGCGGGGCGATCAACGGCACCGGCCTGACCATCACCACTAGCGGGGCGCACAGCGCCGCCCTGGCCACCGATCGCGGTTCCGGGACGGTCACGGTCACCGGCTCGACTCCCGAAGCGAACACGCTGAACACCTCCGGCGACGGTAGCCCGCTCATCTACTCCACCGGCACTATCAAGGCCGCCGGGGTTAACGGCACCTCCGCGGGGTCGCAGGCCGTGGTGGTCGAGGGCAGGAACCGCGTCACCCTGGCCGGTTCGCAGGTCACCGCCAAGGGCAGCGACGCGGTGATGATGTACCAGTCGTTCTCCGGGGACGCCGCCGACAAGGACGCCACGGCGCAGCGCTCGGCACTGGAACTGGACGGCACCACGATCACGTACACCGGCCAGGGGCCGCTGCTGTACTTCACCAACACCGAGGCCCAGGTGACCCTGGACAACTCGGCATTCGACTCCAGCAGCGCCAGCGCATTCGCCAAGGCCGGCGAGGACCGGTGGGGCACCAGCGGATCCAACGGGGCTAAGGCCTCCATCACGGCTATCCGCTCGCGGCTGACCGGCCCGGTCACCGCTGGAAGCAGCTCCTCCATCGCCATCAGCCTCACCGAGTCCTCGCAGCTGACCGGGACGACGAGCGGCTCGGTCACCGTGGGCACCGATGAAGGCTCCGCGCACGAGAACTGACCGGTGACCCCGGCCGCGGGCACCCCGCCGGCCAGGCACGGCAGGGGGCGTCACCGGCCGGGGACCAGGGGCTCCTGAGGTGGCCGGCGTGGGTTGATACCGTCCGGAATACCCGTGGTGGCCGTCTTGCTCGCCGAACGCGGAACGCGTATCAACGACCCACCATGTAGGGCTGGAAGGGCGCGTGTCGCGCGAAGGGCGGAAGGGGTCTCCATGTCGATGCTCATGCACCTATCTGCGGCAGCGGCGCGGCTGGCTCCGACGCCGCTGCGCAGCGTGGATAGAACCCGGGCCGCCGCAGTGCGGCCGCAGGGAGCTGTGGCGGTGCCCTCTGGCCTGCACCGCAGATGCACGATCACGCGCGCCCAGGTCGCCGGGCGGGTGCTGCTGACCTTGCGGCCCAAGGTGGGCGCCTCCGCGATACAGCTTATGTATATCCACGGTGGTGCGTATATCTGGCCGATCGGCGCGGCGCAGTGGAGCATCATCGAGGACCTCGTCCGCCGCACCGGGGCGAGCGTCACGGTGCCGAACTACCGGCTCGTCCCCAAAGGCACCATCGACTCCGAGATGCCCTTCCTCCGCTCGGTGTACGACTCCCTGGCGGCCGCCGGCGGG
>CAMCQD010000145.1 GCA_945876925.1 uncultured Dermatophilus sp. | reverse complement strand
TCACATTCTCCGCAGGGCTCAGGGCTACCCGGAGCCGGAACGTTCCGGTAGTCTCACGCATATGGCCTAATGACAGTACAAATCTGCCGGCAGGTCGCGCTCTCAGTAGCACCGTCACCACGAGGGGCAATGAAGCCCCGGGAGGAAGAATCATGACGCAGTCGAAGGCGCGCAATACTGACCCCCGCTACTCGAAGCTGGCCCTGGGAGTGTGCCCCGATCAGTGGGGGGTGTGGTTCCCCGACGACCCCAAGCAGATCCCGTGGCGCACCGCGCTGGCTGAGATGGCCGAAGCCGGTTTCTCCATCATGGAGACCGGCCCGTTCGGGTACTTCCCGACCGATCCCAGGGAACTCAAGGCCGTCATGGACGACCACGGCTTCCAGGTCGTGGCCGGCACCGGCTGGGGCGTCCTGCACAAGGAGGAAGCCTGGCCCGACACCGAGAAGACCTTCCGCGCCATCGGCGAGACGCACGCAGCAGTCGGTGCCGAGTACGTCGTGCACCTGCCCCCGCTCTTCCGGGACGACAAGACGTGGGAATACACCGATGATCGCGTGCTCTCCCCGGCCGCCTGGGAGCTGTACATCTCCAACGCCGACCGGCTCGGCCGGATGATGCTGGAGGACTACGGCCTGAAAATGGTGCTGCACCCGCACGGCGACAGCCACATCGAGACCCGCGAGGACATCGACAGGATCTTCAGCGCGACCGACCCGAAGTACGTCGGTTTCTGCCTGGACACCGGTCACATCGTCTACGGCCAGACCGACCCGATCGACCTCATCCGCGACTACCCCGGGCGGATCGACTACGTGCACATCAAGGCGATGGACCCCGCCCTGGTCAAGCAGGCGCACGACGACGACTGGCCATTCGGCCTGGCCGTGGCGAAAGGCTGCTCGGTTGCCCCGCCAGCCGGTGAGCCGAAGATGCCCGGCCTGATCGAGGCGCTCGCGGACCTGGACAAGGAGCTGTACGTCATCACCGAGCAGGACATGTACCCCTGCGACCCGGCCTACCCGCTGCCCAATGCGATCAGGACCCGCGAATACCTGGCCGAGTGCGGCCTGGGCCTGAAATAGCCGGCAGACCTCCGCATTCGTGGCACAGCACCGTTTCTCAAGGGAGAGAAGAACAATGACATTGCGTATCGGCATGATCGGCCCGGGAGGCATGGGCCAGGCGCACATCGACCGCATTCACACCGTCATCGCGGGCGGACGGGTCACCGGCGTGACTGACCTCAACGCGGACCATGCTGCCCAGGTCGCGGAGAAGTACGGCGCGACCGCCTATGCCAGCAGCGCTGAGCTGATCGGCAGTGACGAGATCGACGCCATCATGATCTGCAGCTCCGGCCCCGCCCACGAGGTCGATGTGATCGCGGCAATCCAGGCCGGTAAGCCGGTCTTCTGCGAGAAGCCGCTCGCCCCGGCTGCCCAGGCCTGCCTGCGGATCATGGAGGCTGAGCAGAAGGCCGGTAAGAAGCTCGTCACAGTTGGTTTCATGCGCCGCTTCGACGAGTCGTACCAGCAGATGAAGGCGATTCTCGGCTCCGGCGAGATCGGTGAGACGCTCATCGTCCACAACCGGCACCGCAACCCCTCCGTCCCGGAGATGTACACCTGGGACATGGCGATCAACGACACCGCCATCCACGAGATCGACACGATGCGCTGGCTGCTCGGCGAGGAGATCGTCTCCGCACGGGTGGACAAGCCGAAGAAGACGAAGAACCGCTTCGAGCACTTGCAGGACCCGCTCATCCTCATCATGGAGACCGAGTCCGGGGTGTGGATCGACGACGAGGTGTTCGTCAACAACCAGCACGCCTACGACATTCAGTGCGAGGCCGTGGCGGAAAAGGGCACTATCCGCCTCTCAGACCAGCACAAGATCGAGCGGACCGGGACTATCGGCCGGCACCACCTGCTCACCATGAATCACAACGAGCGGTTCGGTGGCGCGTTCGTCACCGAGGTGCAGCAGTGGATCCACGCGGCTGCCAAGGGCGAGCACACCGGTTCTACTAGCTGGGACGGGTACGCTGCCGCCTGCGTGTGCGACGCCGGTATCAAGGCTCTGACGGCATCGGGAACCGTGCCGGTGAAGATGATCGACAAGCCGGCGTTCTACGCCTGAGCCGTTACGCCGGCACCACCCGCTGCCACCTGACGGTGCCATCGGGTGGTGCCGGCTGACCTTGCTCGTATTACCGTGCGAGCCAGCTACGGACGCAACGAATTGAGGATCGCATGAGCACAGACATCGGCGTCGGCGTCATCAGCCTCGGCTGGATGGGCCGGCTGCACACCCGCGGCTACAAGCAGGTCGCCGAACGATACCCGGAGCTGGGCGTGCGCCCGCACCTGGTGGCTGCGGCCGACCCGGTGCAGCGCAACATCGACGATGCCACCGCCTCGCTGGGATTCGCCCGTGCTATGGCCGATTACCATGAGCTGCTGGCTGATCCGCAGGTGGATGTGGTCTCCATCTGCGGCCCGAACTTCCTGCACCAGGAGATGGCGCTGGCTGCGGTAACCGCGGGCAAGCCGTTCTGGATCGAGAAGCCGATGGGCGTCAGCGCGGCGCAGAGCAAGTCGATCGCGCAGGCCGCCGAAGCAGCCGGGCTGGTCACCGCGACCGGGTTCAACTACCGGCACACCCCGGCGGTCGAGCACGCCCGCGAACTCATCCGCTCCGGGCGGCTCGGCCGGATCACCAATGTGCGCTGCTGGCTCATCGCCGACTACGCCTCCTCCCCGCAAGGGCCACTGACCTGGCGGTACAGCAAGGAACTGGCCGGTTCGGGAGTGTACGGTGACCTGCTCAGCCACGGCTTCGACCTCGCCCAGTACCTCGTCGGGCGGATCGCCTCGGTCACCGCCATGTCCGGCACGTTCATCACCGAGCGGCCCAAGGCGCTGGAAGCCGGCATCGGCCACCAGGCCGTCGCCGTGACCGAGGAGACCTACCCGGTGGAGAACGAGGACTACGCGGCGGTGCTGGCCCGGTTCGATAATGGCGTGCTGGGCACCTTCGAGACCAGCCGGGTCGCAGTCGGGCCGCGCGCCGAGTACGTCATCGAGGTGTACGGCACCGAGGGCAGCGTGCGCTGGAATTACGAGTACATGAACCACCTCGACGTGCTCATCCCGGCAGATAACCCGCATCATCACGGCTACACCCGGATCATGGCCGATGGCTCGCACGGTGACTTCAGCCGGTTCCAGCCGGGTCCGGGCCAGTGCATGAGCTTCGACGATCAGAAGACCATCGAGGCCAGGCTGTTCCTCGAATCGGTGCTCACCGGGAAGCAGCTGGCCCCCTCGGCGGCCGACGCCTGGGCGGCAGCCGAATGCGATGAGGCCGCGGTCGCCTCTGCGGCCGACGGGAGCTGGCATGACGTCCCGCCGGTTCAGGGCCGCATCACCTACGACCGGTGACGTGCTGGCACACGACATCCTCGCGAATTCACCCCAGGAGAGATCAATGGTGAAGATCCTGCTCGACCCGTCCATGTATCACCCGAGTCTGTCGGTAGCCGAGGAATGCTATAAGGCGGCCGATCTGGGCTACGAGTACATCGAGTTGTCACCCCGGGCTGACTTCCATGAGTGGCATCACTACCCCAAGGTCGATGACGCCGAGGTGGCCAGGGTCAAGGCGGCGATGGCCGCCTCAGGCGTGAAGATCTGGACGTTCAACCCGGTGTACAACTGGTCCGCGCCCGATGAGCAGGACCGGGAACACGCGGTGCGCTGCATCCGCCGGTTGCTCCAGATCGCCAGCGAGCTCGAGGTGCCGCTCATCGCCACCGAGTTCTCGGGCGACCCGAACCAGCCGCTGCGCAGCGAGGCCCAGTTCTACAAGTCGATCGAGGAGCTGATCCCCGACTTCGAGAAGTACGGCATTGAATGCACCATCGAGGCGCACCCGTACGACTTCGTCGAGACGAATGATCGCGCGGTGCAGATCGTGCGCGGGGTGAACAAGCCCTGGCTGAACTACGAGTTCTGCCTGCCGCACATGTTCCACCTCGGGCAGGGGAGCATGGATGTGCGCTCGATGATGGCGTATGCCGGGGACCGGCTGCGGCATGTGCATATCGCGGATGTGTACAACCACCTGGCGAATGTCGGTAACCGGTACATCGTCAACCCGCCCGGGGTGGACGCCCGGATTCACCAGCACAATGAGATCGGCAATGGTGAGGTCCCGTGGGATGACGTGTTCGGCTACCTGCGCGAGACCGACTACGACGGCCCGGTGTCGGTGTGCGTGTTCGGCTGGGAAGAGGACATGGACGCGATCCACGTACGGATGCGTGAGCGGATCGACGCCGAGCTGAATGGCTGACCTGAGACGATACGGAAGCGGCCAGTGGCTGGCGGCCACGAAGCGGGCATGAAGTAAGGGCCTGATCTTTTAAGGATCAGGCCCTTACTTCATGGTGTCCTGGTGTCGACGCGCCTTTGCGCGCACCATCTGGCGCATCAGGCGGTCGCGCCGTGGGCGAGGTGGCTGTCGACGGTGAAGGTGCCGGCTTCGGCGGCTTCTTCGCGGTCGGTGCTGAAGCTCAGCACGCCCACGGTAGCGAACCAGCTCGTGAGAACCAGGGCGAGCGCTCCGGTGAAGGTGTAGGCGTCCTGGCCGAGGGTGTTACCCAGGGCGAGCAGGGCAATGGTGAGGGCGCCGCTGATGAGGGCCGCGATGGTGTGGATCCGGGTCATTTCTCTCCTGCTTTCCTGCCATGCAGGAGACGACCTTTTCGGTGCGTTCCCGCACGGCCGTCGTGCGCTCAGAATGAGCGGTTTTCCGGTGCCGTTCCTCCTGGACCGGCGAGATCAACGATACGCGCATGTCCGGACATATCCAGAAGCGGGCGTCATCTTACGCAAAATGGGCCGTACGGCTCATATCCGCGCTGGCAGGAAGCCTGACCGGGCAGCCGGGGCGGGGCTGCGACCCGGGCGGAACCGGGCATGCCCGCCCGGCTGGATCTGCCCGGCTGCGCTCAGCTGCCCAGGACCATCCAGGCGTCCTGGCGTTCGCGCCAGCGCAGCACCAGTGCCCGGGCGGTCATGAACACGGTGAACGCCACCCACAGCGCCGCCAGCGCGATCGGGGCCCCGGCGGCGTGCAGCGGCTCGCGGGCCACGTACACGGTCAGCACGACCGGCAGGTATCCGGCGAACAGCCCGGCCTGGGCTAGCGCGAGCCAGCGGCCGTCCCCGGCCCCGATGAGGACCCCGTCGAGCAGGAACGCGTACGAGGCGACCGGCTGGGCGGCGGCGATGACCAGCAGCGCGGCGGTGAGCGCGGCGCGTACCTGCTCATCGGGGGTAAACAGGGCCGGGGCGAACGGCGCGGACAGCGCGGTGAGCAGCCCGGTGGCCGCGCCGAGCCACAGCGACCATCTGGTGAGCAGGCCGGTCAGGTGGCGTACGGCGGTCCGGTCCCCGGCTCCCAGGGCGCGCCCGGTGAGGGCCTGGCTGGCGATGGCCAGGGCGTCCAGGGCGAAGGCCAGCAGGTTAAAGAAGGCCATGGTCA
>CAMCQD010000144.1 GCA_945876925.1 uncultured Dermatophilus sp. | reverse complement strand
CTGGTCGATCATGGCCTGGGCGGCCAGCGGGGCGGCGACCCGTTTGGTGAGCGTGCGGCGCACGATGAGCACCCGGTCCCCGGCCGGATGGGTGACCTCGATCCGGTCCCCCTCGCCGACCAGCGCCGACGGCTTGGCCCGGACTCCGCCGACGTGCACGTGCCCGGCCTTGCACGCGCTCGTGGCGAGCGAGCGGCTCTTGTAGATCCGCACCGCCCACAGCCACGCATCCACTCGCACGCGCCCGTCCGCACTCATCCCCTCAGCGTAGAAGACGACCGGGGCGATGCCGGAGGCGCAGCGGGGAGAGCGGCCGGTGGCCCCGGCTTCGCCGGGCCTGTATCCGGTAGCGCTGTTCCGGCTCTCGCTGCCGGGGACCGGCGCATGCGCCTCCCCCGGGCCGGGAAGGGTTACCCGGGACGGCCGAGCCAGGCCATCGTGGCACTGACCAGTGCGCGGATGCCGGTGTCGAGGGTTGGCTGCAGCACCGGGGCGAACTGCGGCGAGTGGTTGTCGGGAAAGTCCTCCAGCTGGGTGCCGGCGGCCTCGGAGAGGGCCCAGGCGTGCGCGTCGAACGCGCCGATCGACCAGAAGCAGTAGGGAGCCCCCCAGGCGCCGGGTAGTTCGGAGAAGTCCTCGGCACCCATCATCGGGGTGAAGGCGCGCACGTTCTCCGCGCCGAACTCGGCTGCGAACGCGGCCGCGACCTGGGCGCTGACCTGCGGGTCGTTGCTGGTGACCGGGACCCGGTCGTAGATCTGGAAGTCCGGTCCGGGGGCGCCCCAGGAGCTAGCCTCGGCGCGCAGGGCCCGCTCGGCCAGGGTCAGGGCGCGCGCCACCAGGGCGTCGTCGTAGGCCCGCACGGTGCCGTCCAGCACGGCATGGTCGGCGATGATGTTGCTCTTGGTCCCCGCGATGAGGCGGCCCACGGTGAGCACGACCGTCTGGTCCGGTGGCAGCTGGCGTGACACGATCCCCTGCAGCCGGGTGACCAGCGAGGCGGCGATGACCACCGGGTCGATGGCCAGGTGCGGGGCCGAGCCGTGCCCGCCGCGGCCGCGCACGGTGGCGATGAAGTCGGCAGAGGCGGCCATGACCGGCCCGGCCGATACCCCCACGGTCCCGGACGGGCCGGGGAACACATGCTGCCCGAAGGCCACGTCGGGCCAGGGAACCCGGCCAGTGAGATTGTCGGCCAGCATCGCCCGGGCGCCGTTGTACCGCTCCTCGGCCGGCTGGAACACGGCCACCAGGGTGCCGGACCACTCGCCGGGGCCGGTTAGCAGCAGGCGCAGCGCCCCCAGTAGCGAAGCGACGTGCATGTCGTGCCCGCAGGCGTGCATCACCGGCACGACCTCCCCGCTGCCGGTGCTGGTCATCACGGTGGAGGCGTATGGCAGGCCGGTGTCCTCCAGCACGGGCAGCCCGTCCATGTCGGCGCGCAGCAGCACGGTGGGGCCGGTTCCGTTGCGGATCACCGCGGCCACGCCGGTCCCGGCGATTCCGGTGATGAGCTGCATCCGCCTGGCTCCGGGCATGGCCTTCAGCTCGCTGGCCACCCGGGCTGAGGTCTGGTATTCGGCCAGGGACAGCTCCGGGCTGGCGTGCAGCTCGCGGTACAGCCGCTCAGCCCACGCGCGGATCTCAGGCAGGGCTGCCAGGACGCGGGCGCTCGGGGCTGTCATGCGGGGCGGCTCCGTTCAGCAGATGCGGGGCGTGCGGCCGGGCAGGCGGGGCGGTGAAGGCAGTCGCGCCGGCACCGTCCTCCATCGTCTCATTGGCGCAGCATGTGGCCAGTATTCATGGTCAGGAACCGGCCTGGCAGCGGCGCGTGGGCACCGGTAACGCGCAGGATCGTGACCGGTGTGATGAGGTGGGAGTGCTCCGCTGTCAGAACCCCCGCGAGGTGCCACTATGAACCGATCTGCTTCCGATCCCGGCCAGTCGCCCAGGGCTAGCGGCCTGTCCGCGCTGGGTTCCGGGGCGGGCAGTTTGCTATCGGCGTTGTCGCTGGCACCTGACCGGGTGGGCCGCCTGTTCCGGCACCGTTTCCCGACGGTGGCCGTCACCGGCATGACCGGGGCGGGCAAGTCCCGGCTGATCGACCGGATCTCGCGTCACTCCGCCCAGGAGGCCCAGGCCGATGTCGGCTCGGCGACGATGGAGCGGCGCACGCGCAAAATGGCCCGCGGCCGGGGCTTCCGGTTCCGGGTGGTGCCCGGGGATAACGCGGCCACCCGGTTGTGGGCCCTGGACGAGGTGTTCCACGACGAGCCCGTGGACGGGGTGCTGCACGTGGTTTCCTACGGGCACGCCACCCCGCGCCGCCCGGCCGGGACCACCGGCGCGGCCTCGGCGTCGCATGACGAGCAGCTCGCCGCCGAGCTGGAGGACTGGGCGATCACGGCGCACCGGATCGCCGGGATGGCGGTGCGGCGGGACAAGCCGGTGTGGCTGGTCATCGCGGTCACCAAGACGGATCTGTACCCCGACCGGGTCGAGGAGGCCGTGCGGTACTACTCCCCTGGCAGCGGGTCGCCGTTCTCCGCGCGGCTGGACGAGCTGCGGGGGCTGGCCGGCGGTGCCCGGATCGCCATCGACGTGCTGCCTGCCAGCGTCCCCGCGGAGGCCGTCCCGGCGGCCAGGCACACCAGCGAACGCCAGATCGCCGCTCTCGAGCGGCGCATGTCCCAGCTGGCCGGTCACCTATAGGACCAGCCGGGACAGGTGAACCGGGCGGGTGAGGCGGCCGGTCGTGCTGGTGCGCCCGCCGGAGGTGATCTCCTCGCCGGCCAGGCGGCGCGTACCGGCCAGCACAGGGCGTGCTAGTCACCGGCTTCTTCTGGCCGGGGCTGGTCGCCGGCGCGGTACTTACCAGCCGTGGCCGCCGCCGTGTTCGCGCGGGCGGCTGCGGGGGCGCAGGCGGACGCCGGGCAGCCGCGGGGCCCGGATGCGCCCGGTCCGGCCGGCGTAGCCGGGCACGCGGCCGAACCGGTCGCTCCCGGCTTCCCATTCGGCGCGGAACTGGACGATCTCCTCGTGTGAGCGGCCGACGAAGTTCCACCACATGACGATTTCCTCCTCGAACGGCTCCCCGCCGAGCAGCACCGCCCGGGCACCCTCGTCCCCGGCCCGGACCCTCAGCTGAGCCCGCCCCGGGCCGGCGTAGCCCAGTTCGCCGGGGGACAGCGGCTGCCCCTCAAGCGTCACCGTCCCGGAGTCGGCGAGCAGGCCATGCTCCCAGGCCGGGTCTGCTGCCAGCGTCACGCCGGCCCCGGGAGCCAGGTCGAGCTGGGCGCCGAGCAGCGGCGTGTACGTGCGCACCGGGGAGGAGCCGGCACCGGGCAGTTCCCCGAGGAACACCAGCGCGCTCCCGCCGCCGGGCAGGTCGCGGCGTTCCGGGGCGTGATGCTCGAAGCCGCGCGCCACGTTGCGGGCATGGTCCGGCAGCGCCACCCATAGCTGCACCCCGTGCAGCGTGCCGTGATCGCACGCGGACACCTCCGAGTGGGCGATCCCGTACCCGGCGGTCATGAGGTTCACCTCGCCGGGTCTGACCAGGCCGGTCACGCCGCCGCTGTCGCGGTGCTCGATCTGGCCGGCGAACAGCCACGACACCGTCTGCAGCCCGGTGTGCGGGTGCGGGGGCACGTCCATCCCGCCGTCATTGCCCGCCCCGACCGCGGCAGGGCCGTAATGGTCGATGAAGCACCACGCCCCGATGAACGACCGCGACCGGCTGGGCAGGGTGCGGCGCACGCTCAGCGCCCGCAGCCCGCCCAGCGGGACGTCGCGCGGCCCGAGCACCTCAATTGCGGACATGACCTCAGCTCAGTTCCGGTCAGCGTTCCCGGCTGGGGCCTGCCGGGCCCTTCACCCGGGCATCCAGTGCACGCACCCCCCGGCCAGGTGAACCCGAGCTTACCGGCGCCCCCTGACACCAGATAGGAGCTGGCTTCCCGGTGAGCCCGCCGCGGCGCCGCCGATGATGCCGGGGCCTTTGCGCGAGGCCCGCTCCGGGGGCACCAGCCAGGAGAAACCTGGCGATCTGCCCGCACAGGCACGGGTGCCCGTGTTAGCTTCGGCTTACCAGTCGCCCCCTGGGGCCAGGGAACCCGGTGCGAATCCGGGACTGACGCGCAGCGGTGAGGCAGACGGGCGGGGCATGACGCCACTGGTGTTCCTCCGGGAAGGCGCCTCGCACCGGATGAGGCCGAGTCCGAAGACCTGCTGGTGATCGCCCGCGCGGTGCGGGTCGGATCGACGTCACGAGCCTCGCGTTCCAGGCTCGCCGATCCCGGTGAGGAAAGTCCGTTGGTGCCTGCTCGCGTTTCCGCCCCCTGCATCCTGTCCGCGTTCCTGGCCGGTGCCGTGCTGCTCGCCGGATGTTCCGGGGCCCCCGCTACTTCCTCCTCGGCGGCATCCGCAGCACCCGGCGCGACGTCAGCGGACGGGTACCCGGTGTCCGTGCAGAACTGCGGGCGGACGCTGACGATCAGCTCCCCTCCGCAGCGCATTTTCGGCGCCAACCAGTCCAGCACCGAGATCCTGCTGGCCCTCGGCGCCGGCCCCCGGATGGTGGGCACCTCCACCTGGTTCGATGCGGTGCTGCCGCAGCTGGCCCCGGCGAATGAGAAGGTCAAGCGCATCGCGGACAACAACCCCTCGCTGGAGGCCGTGCTCGGCACCGAACCGGACCTGATCGCCGCGACCTACCACGCCGACCTGCCCGGCGAAGGCAAGAGCACCATCGAGTCGATGGCGCAGCTGGGCATCCCGGTCTACATGTCGCCCTCGGAGTGCGCCAAGGCAGCCGGGGGCACTGGCGACGGACGCCGGGAGACCCCGCTGACGATGGACATCGTCTATCAGGAGATCGAAGAGCTGGGACGCGTCATCGGCTCCGCCGCCCGGGGACGGGAACTGGCCGCCAGCGTCAGGGAGCAGATGACCCAGGCCAGCGCTTCCCAGCCGGGCACGGGCAAGACCGTCGCGTTCTGGTTCGCGAACTCCGAATCGCCGTACGTCGCCGGAGGGTACGGCGCCCCCGAGATCTCCGCGAAGGCCCTGGGCGCGACGAACGTCTTCGCCGGATCGCACGACGAGTGGCCCCAGGTCAGCTGGGAGGCGTTCGCCGAGAAGAACCCGGATGTCATCGTCCTGGGTGACCTCACCCGCAAGCGCCAGACCACTGAGACCGGCGCCGCCAAGGTCGCCTTCCTGGAGAAGAACCCGGTCACGCGGCAGATGAAGGCGGTGAAGAACAAGAGCTACGTGTTCCTGACCGGTTCGGACATGAATGGCGGCCTGCGCGTTCCCGTGGCGACGAAGAAGCTGGCCGACGGCTTCCGTAAGCTGTCCGGCGGGACGGCGACCGCGCAGGGTACCGCGGGGCAGCAGTGACCCCCCGCCGGCTGGCGAACCGGGCGGCCAGAACCGCCGTGATCGCGCCCCGTGGCCTGGTCTGCGAGCAGCGCACGGCACCGGCCGGGGCTGCCAGGTCCGCCGTCCCGGGAGCAGATGCGGTGACCGCGCCGGGGGAGGCAGGTGAGGGCCA
>CAMCQD010000143.1 GCA_945876925.1 uncultured Dermatophilus sp. | reverse complement strand
TGGAGGAGAACGACACGATGCTCATCAAGCCCGGAACCGACCACGCCCGCGCATCCGGAAGCGCGGTCCCGGCGGGACTGGCCGCCAGCCAGGGCGCACCCGCCGCAGCGGGCACCTCAGCGCCGGCCGGGTCAGCTGATCACGAGCTGTATCACGCAGTGGAGCGGCACGCGCAGGCGGCCCGGGGAGCCGCCGCCGTCGTCCCGGCGACCGCTAGCCGGGCCGGGACGCCCAGCCACCAGGCGGCCCCGGCCGGCGCGCAGCAGGAACCGCAGGCGGACGCCGCAGCCGACCCGCGCGACTGGCTGGGAGCTCAGCTAGGCCGGTTCCTCACCGGGGAGACGGTCGACCCCTACGCCGAGCTCATGCTGCGGCGAGCCGGCTTCGCACCTGTGCAACGCTGAGTTCCAGGTCGGCGCGGAGCTGGCCGGCGGCCCACTCGATCGCCGGCCAGGCCTGGGCCAGTTCGCCGTTCCAGGCCGCGGTGACCCCCGGCAGCCACCCCCAGGCGCGGTCCTCATCGGCCCCGACGTGCCGCAGCAAGGTAGCGACCTGGCTGCTGGCCTCATCGACGACATCGCGGTCACCGCAGCGCGCGCTGAGCGCCGCCGGGTCGAAGGCGTCGTCCCCGTGGACGATCTCGACATCGGCAGCGCCGCAGGCACGCTCGGCCCAGGGCCCGGCGAAGGCGATGAAGGGAGCGCCCGCCTCGCCGCAGTAGCCCGGTTCCATGAGCTGATCCAGGCGGATCCGGGTCGCCGGATCGGCGCCGCGCAGCGCCGCCGCGACCAGATGCCCGGCCTGGTGATAGGACCAGCCGGTGAAGCTGCCCAGATTGATGTGCGTGCTGTTCACGATTCCCCCAAATGCTGCCCCGTCCTGCGGGGCACCCCTGTGACGAGCGTTCGCGCGCCCGGTTCACTCATGAGGCTAGCCATGGTGCCCGGCGCCACAGCCCACCCTATGTCGACATGCGTCCATACACCCTGGACCGACTCGCCGGGGGCGGGAGAGCTGGCGGAGGTAGCCGGGGGCAGCGGCGGGCACGCCGCTGCGGACCCTCGCCCGGAGGCGAGCCGACGGCCGTGCTCCGGGGTGCCACCGGGCCGGCGGGGCCAGGGTCCGGGGACCAGCCGGGCTGCGAGCTGACGGCCACGCTCCGGGGCATTACCGGGCAGCCCATCAGGCCCTCACCGGGCAGCCGCCGGGGCAGGCGGGGACAGCCAGGGCCTCATCGGGGGAACACCCCGGGCAGCAGCCCAGCCTCCGCCCCGGACCGCCACCGGGGTAGGCAGCCCTTAGCAGGTTAAATACCACCTAGGGGTATGCTGCTACGGTGCGCGCCAGCCGGCACCCGCGGCTGGCGGACCGCTCATGGAGGTGACCGGATGGACCACGCCCAGGACGGCACGCCGCGCCGCCGCGCCGCGAGCGCACCCGGACCTGACCGCACGCAGGCGCACGCCCCCGGGCCGCGCCCGGGCACGCCCGGTGAGGCAGGGCCTGACACCCCGGACGGCACCCCCTCTTCCCCAGCCGGGACCGCCAGCTCCCCGGCCACCGGTGACGCACGGGCCGCGGACGCCAGCTCCCCCGCAACTAGTGACGCCGGTGACGCGCAGGCCACGGACGCCACCGGGAGCCAGCCGGGTTACGCGGGCGGCAAGGCGGCCTACCTCGCCCGGCTGCGCCGGATCGAGGGGCAGGCCCGCGGCATTCACCGCATGATCGACGAGGAGCAGTACTGCATCGACATCCTCACCCAGATCTCGGCGCTCACCAGCGCCCTGGAGAACGTTGCCCTGGGGCTGCTGGAGGATCATCTGCGCCACTGCGTCGCCCACGCCGCCGAGACCGGCGGTGAAGTGGCCGACGAGAAACTCACCGAAGCCGCTGCCGCCATCCGCCGCCTCGTCAAGTCCTGACCGCTCCCGCCCCGCAGGCACCTCGCCTCGTGCTCGCGCGAAGGGAGCACTGGCTACCCGCGATCTGCCCCGCACCCGCAGGGGCCATCAGGAACTCCTGAGCAGCGCCCGCGCTCCCGATCCGTCCCGCAGGCGCCGTATTCGCCCTGGCGCCAGGAGATTCCGGCATCGCCGCAGGTAGCCACGGAGGTGGCCGCCCCGCGGCGTCAGCTGACAGGTCCGGGACGACCGGTCCGGACGAGGACGCCCGGCTGGACGAGCCAGCCAGGCCGGAAGACTCCGGGCCCGGCAGCGACAGCCCGGGCGCCGTTCCCGGCGTGCACCCCGGGGCCGGATGTGGCCCGGGCCCGGCTCGCCTCCTGCGCAGGTGGCGAACCGGCGCGCCTGACAGGCGTGCGCAGCCGCAGGCAGGCCGCGACCTTCCCGCGGTGCACCCTGAACACGCGAAAGCGCCCCCGGCAGGATTCGAACCTGCGACCGAGAGATTAGAAGTCTCTTGCTCTATCCAGCTGAGCTACGGGGGCGCGGGCAGATGCCCAGCGGCATCCTATCGCGATCCGGATACCGCCCCGTGGCGCTACCGTGGCCCGGGGCACACTAACCTGTCGGCGTGAGCACGGAGGTTCACGTCGATGTCTTCACTTCATCACTGCGCCCGGTCGGTGACCGGCGGGGCCTGTTCGACCCGATCGAACGCGACCGGCTAGCGAACATTTCGCGGCGTCACGGCCGTGACCTGTACGCGACGGCGCATCTGCTGCTGCGCACGGCAGTCACCTTCACCACCGGGATACCCGCCCGGGAGCAGCGGTTCGACCGGCTGTGCCGCTCCTGCCTGGCCCAGCACGGATCTACCCGGCTGCTGCCGCCGGTAGGGTCGGCCATGCTCGACGACGCCCCCGCCGTGACCCCCAACATCAGCCTCGCCTACTCCAATGAGCGCGCAGTGGTGGCGATCTGCTCGGCTACCCAGGTCGGCGTCGACATCGAGCACTGGTCGACCACTGACTTCGCCGGTTTCTCCGCCATCGCGCTCACCCCCGATGAAGCGCTCGAACTACTCGACTTCTCGCCCCTGGACGCCCCCTGGGCCAAGGCAACCTGGTGGGCGCGCAAGGAATCACTGTTCAAAGCCACCGGGTACTGGCTGTTCGTGGACGGCTCCACCGTGCGGGTCACGCCCCCGGACTCCCCGCCGGAACTGGTCGAGTGGGGCGACGACCTGCCCGAACCGCAGGTCCGGATGGCCGATATCCCCGTGCCCGGCAGGTACGCCTGCGGCCTGGCCGTCACCGGGACGATCCGCCCGCGGGTGCGCCTCATCGACGCCACCGGCGATGTGGCCGCCCTGGCCGCCACCGCCGGGTGACCCCGGCCTGGCCGGGACCCCCCGCTCGCGCAGCATGTGGGTCCCCTCCCCGGGCGGCCGGCTATCGTCCTGGGCTGCTCTGCCCGGTGTGAGCCCGGTGAGACCTGCGGCAGCCAGTGTTCCCTGACCCGCGTCGGGCCATGAGAGCCGTTGCTGCCCAGGCGCTCACCGCGGCGGTCGGCAGGCGCGCCTAGCCGGCGTCCGGACGACCGGCCGGTGACTCACAGGTCACGGGCGCTGGCCAGCACCGGCAGCACCGCCCGGGCCCGCGGCACCTCACCGGGATCCAGGTCGGCTACCAGCAGCCCGGGGGCCGCACCGGCCTCGGCCAGCACCCGCCCGGTCGGCCCGGCCACGAGTGAGTGCCCTACTCCCGTGGGCGCCCTGCCGGAAACCTCAGCTCCGGTGGTGGCCGGGTCGCCCTGCCCGCAGGCGAGCACGAACATGGTTGAATCCATCGCCCGGGCACGGGCGAGGGTCTGCCAGGCCCCGACCTTCCCCTCCCCGGCCGCCCACGAGGCGACCACGATGGCGGCCTGGGCGCCTGCGCGGGCCAGGGCCGTGAACAGCCTGGGGAAGCGGATGTCGTAGCAGATCGCCAGGCCGAAGCACAGCTCACCGGCCTGCACGGTGACGATCTGGTCGCCGGGGTCGACGGTGCTGGACTCGGTGAACCCGAACGCGTCGTACACGTGGATCTTGTCATAGCTGGCCTCGACGCCCGGACCGGTCACCAGCAGGGTGTTCCGCACGTGCCGTTCGTCCCGGCCGGGGGTGAACATGCCTGCCGCGATGACGATCTGGTGCTCGGCGGCGATGGCGCGCACGCGGGCGGCCCACGGGCCGTCCAGCGGCTCGGCGACGGTGGTGAGCCGGTGACCGAAGGCGCGCATGGTCGCCTCCGGGAACACCACCAGCTCGGCTCCCTGCCCGGCGGCGCGGGCGGCCCACTGACCGACCAGGGCGGCGTTGGCGTCCGGGTCAGCGCCGCTGACGATCTGCGCGAGAGCGACTCGCATGCGTTATCCCTTCCCGTTCCTCACCGTCCCGGGCCGCAGATCCGCAGCCCCGGGACGGTGGCGTGCTGCCGCTCCCATTGTCACCGCCGCCACGTCCGGGGGTATCCGGTCCGCGCCACTGACCCCGCGCCCCCGGCGGACCGGTCTCGCCGGCGGCACGCACCCGCCAGGCCGTTCCCGGCACCGGCGGGCGGTCCTGAGCCGGCCCGGCCGGGGGCGGCCCGCCGCCAGGAGCCGAGGAGGGCAGGCGGCGGGGTGAGCAGCCGCTCAGCCGAGGATGGCCCGGCAGCGCTGCATCGAGGTGAGCAGCTCCCGCTCACGCCCGGGAGCCTCCGGCCCGGCCGCGCCGGAGGACATCCGCTTGCGCAGCATGGCCAGGTCGATAGCGTCGTCCTGGAAGGCCTGCATGGCCCGCTGCCCCTGGCTGCCGCCCACCGAGCGGGCCCAGCGCCGGGCCGTGCGGCGCTCGCGCAGATTGGTGAGCATGCGCACCTCCGCTGCCGAGAACCAGCCGTAGTCGGCGTACACCTGCAAGTACCGGTGCATGAGCCGGCCCTCGCGGTACCGGGCCCACAGCGCGAACGCGATCGCGGCGATGAACACGGGCATCTGAACCGCCAGGTACAGGTACCAGAAGCCGCCCGCCCCGGCCGTGGCCGACAGATTCCACAGCGCGTGCAGGACGATCGCGGCCACCAGGCCGAGCATGGGGTAGATCACCCGCAGCGCACCCGCGCGGCGGGTGACCCCCAGGCCCAGGCCGATCCCGGTAGCCGCCGTGAACATCGGATGGGCGAACGGGCTCACCAGGCCGCGCACGACGAACACCGCCACCAGCCCGGAGGTTCCCTGCTCGTTGAACGCCCGGCCCAGGTAGAGGATGTTCTCGGCGAAAGCGAACCCGCAGGCCACGATCCCGCCGTAGACGATCCCGTCGATGACGCCGTCGAACTCCTCGCGGCGCAGGAACAAGATGAACAGCACGCCCAGGCCCTTGAGCGATTCCTCCACCACCGGCGCGACCATCACGGCGGTGACCGCCTCCGGATCAGCGGTGCTCGAGGCGAGCAGCAGCATCGACCCGGTGTTGAGGATGAGTGCGGTGCCGGTGGCGATCAGGGTGCCCCACGCGAACGCCGCGACCAGGTAACGGGTCGGTTCTGCCTCGTAGGCATCCAGCCACAGCAGCGCCGGGATGACGATACCGACCGGTATCAGCGCGATCAGCGCCGAAATCAGCGCAGT
>CAMCQD010000142.1 GCA_945876925.1 uncultured Dermatophilus sp. | reverse complement strand
GGCGGGCGCCGGCACCCGGAACCAGGTGCGCGGGAAGGCAGCGGCGGCCGCCTGGCCGGCCGGGGCGCGCCAGGCGATGTCCCGTCCGCGATGCCACGCCTGGCCAAGCTGCGAGCGCACCCGCTCCGCCCGCCGGGCTACCCGCTCGGCGACCAGATCCCCCAGGCCCACCGTCACATACAGCGGGGTCAGGGCAAGATCGCGCAGCTGCTCACTGCCGGAACGTTCTTCGTGACCTGTGGCCATAGCTGCCTCCGAGAGCTTGGTGCGGGCTTGCGATGCCAGGCCTAGTCTCTGCCCTGGCCAGGTGGCACTGCAACAGCCCTCAGGCCCGCACGATCGGGGTCTGCGCCACCGCCACGTCCCCGGCGAGGAACACCGCGTCCGCCGGGGTGCTCCGGCGCACCACGCCCAGCCCGATCGGGCCGTCCTCGTAATGCCAGGCCACCGAGGTGAGCCGCCCGGCCACGCGCCCGCCTGTGGTCAGCTCCGTCCCCGGCTCGGGCAGCACGTGCCCCGAGCCGTCCAGGTGGGCGAAGAACAGCCGGCGGGGCGGGCGGCCGAGGTTCCGCACCCGGGCGACGGTTTCCTGGCCCCGGTAGCAGCCCTTGTGCAGGTGCACGGCCACCCGCAGCCAGTCCAGCTCGTGCGGGATGGTGCGGTGGTCGGTCTCCGCGCCGAGCCGGGGACGCCAGGCCGCCACGCGCAGGGCCTCAGCCGCGAGCATCCCCGCCAGGGGCCGCTCCCCCACCGCGGACCGCAGCGCATCGCGCGGCACGATGCGCTCCCGCCAGCGCCACCGCGACCCCGGATGGTCCTCGCCGGGACCCGGGCCGTAGCAGGCGGTGTCCCCGGCCGGGCCGGGCCAGGTGTCCGTCCAGGCGAGCAGATCCCCCGGCCCGGTCGCGGTGGCACCGGGGTCGCCGAGCACGGCGTACTCGCCTGAGACGTCGGCTACCTCGACGCGCAGCAGGAACCGCATCGAGTCCAGCCAGCCGGCCAGGGCCGCCGCGGTGCCGGGTTCGACGGTGATCCAGGTGCGCTCCCCGTCGTCGATGAGGTGCAGGTCGTGCTCGATGTGCCCCTTGGGTGAGAGCACCAGCGAACTGGTGCTCTCGAACGGGGCCAGCCCGCTTAGGTGCTGGGTGGTCAGGGAGTGCAGCCACGTGAGCCGGTCGGGCCCGGAGACGACGACCACGCCGCGGTGGGACAGGTCGGTCACGGCCCGTCCCTCGTCGAGCATCCGGGCCTCGCGCAGGGGGTCGCCGTAATGCGCGGCCACCCCGGCATCCCGTCCCTGGCCGGCCACCGCTCCGGGAGTGGCCAGCAGCGGCGAGGCGTAGCCCGCGGCGGATCCGCTCACTCGGCGCGCTCCAGCTGCGCCGAGGCGTGCGGGCTCATCGGCTGCCCCACGGCCGCCATGTCCATGACCCACATGAGCTTCGAGTCGACCAGTCCATACATCCGCTTGCCGGCGGTGTACTCCTTGGCGGCCGGGGAGCGCATCACCCCGTCGGTGGCCAGCTCGATCACCGGGCGCTCGGCCTCGCGGCGCCCGGCGTACAGCTCGACTATCCCCGTGGGATGCGCCAGCAGCAGCTCGATCTCGCCGTCGTCGAGCACCCGCCAGTACCCGCATTCGGTGGCCAGCGGGCGCACCTGGTTTCCGGCGGAGTCCAGCAGCCAGGTACGCGAGCGCATATAGAGGAAGGGCCGGCCGTTATGCGAGATCTCGAGTTCCTGAGCGAAATTCGAGGACTCGATGGTGGGGTAGCCGACCACTCCCAGTCCGCGCCACCGCCCGGCGAGCCAGGCGAGCGGGGCCAGCTTGGGCGGCAGATCCGGATCGAGTTCGAAGACCATGCCCCCATCCTCCCCGATATCCCCCGGCGCCGGCGCGGCGTTCCGGGGCGAGCCGGGCTATCCCGCGCTCAGCAGCGGCGCCAGCCCGCCCATGGCCACCCAGGCGAGCCCGTAGGCCAGCACCCCGGACGAGAGCACGCAGGCCGACCCGGCGGCCCAGCGCGCCCGGAAACCCGTGATCGCCGGCAGGGCGCAGAGCGCGCTGCGCAGCGAGAACGAGGCCAGCGCCGCCAGCGCCCCGGCGAGCGGGGCGAGCATCCCGGAGTCCTGGTAACCCGCCGGGGCGGTCAGCGCCCAGGCGCCGTACCCGCCGGCAGCGCCCAGCAGGATCGCGGCCACGGCGGCTCCGGGAAGGCGCAGGCGGGTATACCGCAGCCGGTCGGCTCCCACCGACAGCAGCACGGCCACGACCACCACGAGCGAGGCCGCGACCCCGGCGGCGTGGTCCAGGAGCAGGAAGCACGCCCCGGAGGTGATCACCGAGATGCCCAGCACCGAGGAGGAGATCGAGTCCACCAGGCGGCGGCGCCCGTCGCCGCGGCCGAGCTGGTGGGCGAATTCCAGCAGCAGCGCGCAGGCCACCGCAGCCGGCAGCAGGCTCACGTGGGTCTCGCGCGAGGAGAATCCGCCGATGAGCACGAGTACGCTGGCTCCGGCCAGGGCGGCCGTGGTGCCGCGCGGGCTGGGCAGCCGCAGCAGGCGGACCCATCCGTTAGCGAGCATGAGCATGTGCAGCGCCATCACGGGGATGAGCACGTGCGCCGACCCGGTAGCCACGCCGGCCAGGGCGATCACGGACATGACGGCGCTGGCCGCCATGACGCCCCAAGTGCCCTCGGCCGGCCTGCGGGGCAGGCCGCTATCGACGTGCTGCACCCCCTGACCATACCGGCACCGGGCGGCCCGCCCGGGGATCGTCAGCCTCCGGCGAAGGGCGGGAGCACCTCCAGCGTGGGGGTGCCGGACAACGGGGTCGCGTGGCCGGCCCGGACGCCGTCGAGCAGGCAGGCGCTCACCGCGACCACCGGCCCGAGCGCCGGGTGACGCCGCCTCAGCCAGGGCAGCTCCCACCGTGGCCGCCTCGATCACCTCGGAATCGACCCCCGCGGCGGCCCCTGCCCCGGCCCAGTAGCGCAGCCGCACAGGCACCGCGCCGCCAAGATCCGTCGCGGAATCCGTCGCAATGCGCGTGCTCATGGGGTCAGCCTGACATGCCCACGGCCGCCCACTGTCACTAGCAGCGCATGACCGGCGAGGCGGACCCGCGCGGGCTGGTCCCTCCCCGCCCGCGCCAGCCCGGGGCGGCAACCTATTCTTGTTGCGTGGCCAGGCTCCTCATCATGACCGGCGCGCGCTCCCTGAGCGCCGACGTCGTGCCCGCGCTGGCCCTGCTCGCGCACGCGGTGCGGCTCATCCCGCTGGACGCCAATGCCCTGCTGCCCGAGCACGATTACGATGTGATCCTGGTCGATGCGCGCACGGATCTGGCCACCGCCCGCACCCAGTGCCGCCTCGCCGCGATGCTGGCCCCCTCCTCCCCCATCGTCGCGGTCGTCACCGAGGGCGGGCTGGCCGCGATCAGCTCCGACTGGGGAATCGATGACGTCATGCTCACCTCGGCCGGCCCGGCCGAGATCGAAGCCCGGCTGCGGCTGGTGTCCAGCCGGCGGCCGGTCTCGCCGGTGGAGTCCAATGAGCTCATCACCTCCGGGGAGCTGGTCGTTGACGAGGAGGCGTACACCGCCCGGATCGCCGGGCGCGCCCTGGACCTGACGTACAAGGAATTCGAGCTGCTGAAGTTCCTCGCCCAGCATCCTGGGCGCGCGTTCACCCGCGCCCAGCTGCTACAGGAAGTGTGGGGCTACGACTATTTCGGCGGCACCCGGACGGTGGACGTGCACGTGCGGCGGCTGCGCGCCAAACTCGGCCGGGACTACGAGACCATGGTCGGCACCGTCCGCAACGTCGGCTACCGGCTCGTCCCCTCGGCCGGCGGCGAGGAACCCCCCGGCGACGCCGCACCCGCCCGCCCAGATCGCGGCTGACCCCGGCCTGCCTGCGCCGGCAGCGGGGTGAACCTGTATGCCTGGCGTTCACTTTCGCGGGCGATGATAGTTCGCATGACCGCTTCGCCCGTGCTCCCGGCGCTCCCCGTGCTGCGCACCCTCGACCCCGCCGACCGCGACCGGATCCGCGCGCTGGCCCGCGCCGTCGCCCAGGAGGACGCAGCCGAAGCGCTATCCGAGGCGACGCTGCTGAACGCGGACGCCGCCTGCCCGGGCGATTTCGGGTTCGTGCTCATCCGCGAGCGGGACCTGGACCCGGCCGGGGAAGGCCCCGCGGCTCCCTCCGGCCCGGGCGACGGCACGCCCGACGGCCCTGCCGGGGACGCCGGCCCGCTGCGGGTGGTAGCCGTGGCGGCGCTGGCGAACCTCACCGGACCCGGAGGCGCGGGCGCCTCCGCCGAGGTGGCCGTCCACCCCGCCTGGCGGCGCCGGGGCCTGGGCCGCGCGCTGATCCGCCACGTGCTCCAGCGTTACCCGCAGACCCGGTTCTGGGCGCACGGCCTGCTGCCCGCCGCCCGGGCGCTGGCGGCCAGTCTCGCCCTGGAGACCGTGCGTGAGCTGTGGGTGATGTCCCGCCCGGCGGCCGGAATCACCCCGGCCGACCCCGGCGACGTCCGGCTGCCCGCCGGGTTCGCCTGGCACGCCTTCGGTCCCGGGGATGAGCAGCCCTGGCTGGAGGTCAACGCCGCCGCCTTCGCCGGCCACCCCGAGCAGGGCCGGATCACCGCCGCCGACCTGCACGCCCGGATGGGCGAGCCGTGGTTCGACCCGGCCGGCTTCCTGCTCATCAGCGACGTCAGCGGCCCGGACCCGAAGCTGGCCGCGTTCCACTGGACCAAGATCGCCGAGCCGGGCGGCCCGGGCGAAGTGTACGTCGTCGGCGTCGACCCCGCCTACCAGGGGCGCGGGCTGGGCAAGGCGGCCACCGCGCTCGGCCTGGCGTACCTGGTGAGCCGGGGCGTCCCCCGGATCGAGCTGTAAGTCGCCGGGGACAACGCCCCCGCGCTCGCGACCTACGCCGCGGCCGGTTTCCAGCGGACCGGCCTGCACGTCCAGCTGGCCGCCACCAGGGATATCCCGGTAGCGGCGGCGGCCAGCACCCCGGGAACTGACAGCATGGACGCCATGCGTGAGCCAGCCGCCACCGCGCCAGCAGCGCCCGCCGGCGAGAGCGCCCCGGCGGCCCGCCCGCACCGCTCGCCCGACCCCCGGTTCGTCGCCTTGCCGCAGCCCAGCGCGCCTGAGGTGCCCCTGCCCACAGACCGGTTCCTCGACCGCGAGATCAGCTGGCTGGCGTTCAACGAGCGGGTCATGGAACTCGCCGAGGACCCGACGGTGCCGCTGCTGGAACGGGTGAACTTCCTGTCCATCTTCGCCAGCAACCTGGACGAGTTCTTCATGGTCCGCGCCGCCGGGCTCAAACGCCGGATCGCCACCGGCCTGGCCGTGCGCTCCGCCTCCGGGGCGGAGCCGCGCGAGCTCCTCGACCGCATCCACGCGGTCAGCTCCCGGCTGCAGCAGCGGCACGCGCGCGTCCTGCACGAATCCGTGCTCCCGGCACTGGAAGCCGAGGGTATCCGGATCATCCACTGGACCCAGCTGGCACCCGCCGAGCAGGTGCGGCTCTCGC
>CAMCQD010000141.1 GCA_945876925.1 uncultured Dermatophilus sp. | reverse complement strand
CGGATCAGGGCAACTTGCGCATTCTTCCCGAAACCATCAAGAATCTCGACTCCGAGTCCGCCGCCATCGGTCTCACAGATGCGCCCAGGAACGAGTTCGTTTGCAGCGGCCGGATCGGCCCGGTAGGTAAGCGGCGCTGAATGATCGTCGGTGGTGCGGTGGAAGCCACCTTCGTTCGCCACATCCCCGAAGACGCGGAAGCGCGAACACGTGAGCGTCTCGTACGCACGGGAGATCATGCCCTTGACCATGGTTGGCGGCATGACGAGATTGCCGTGCCGATCACGAGGAAGATCGACGTAGGTTCTCCCGTTCTCCTCGCTCTGCTCGCCGAAGACCAGTGGCGTGCGCACCGTCATCTCCAGGTCAATGGAGCCGGACCAGCGATCAGGAGCGAGGTGATCGTGAGCTGGTGCTGGTCCGTCAGTGAAAAGGTCTTGTGAGAGGTTTCCCAGAGCAGCGGCCTGAGTGGTCTTTGGGCGCAGCACTGGAATTCGGTTGACGGCGGAGTGGAATGCCTCGAAGTCAGCCATTGGTCAGCCCCACTTTCCTGTCATGACTTCGTCGACGAATACCGTGTTCCCGTATTCTTGCTCGGTGAATACCTCGATACTGGTCATCGTCAGCGGGTTGCCGGGCAGCGTTGCCCCGTGCTGGAGGTATGCGTTATTCCGGTACCAGCATGGGGTGGCATCCTCTTGCGTGTTTGAAGTTTTCCGCACGGTAATCTCGGCCGAACCGGAGCCATTGACCCACCGCCACTCGCGGGCAAGAATCTCGCTATTATGGGTGACGCTGGTCATCCACAGCCGCATCTCGTAGACGGTAGCAAGTTCAACGTCGCCCTCGGAGCTGTGCAGCCTTCCTCCTGCGACGGAAGTAATGGCGCGAGCCCCGGCCGTCGTATAAGCGATCCCGGCGACGGAATCGGCAGAAGCGACGGCCCTCACAACATCAACGAGAGTCGCGTGAGGATCAGGTGATAAGGCCCACGTTCCTTCCTCTAGTGCGGGCATCGTGAGTTCATCGGGCATGGTTTTTCTCCTCGGCCTCGATGAGGTAGGACGACCATCTGGCATCGTCTGCGTCGTCGTTCGGTGTGATCATCTCGTTCACCTTCTGCAGGTGCTTTAGCAGGGCATCGGCGATGCCGCACCCGCCTTGGCCGCTATCTGCCTGGAACGTCAAGGTGCCGCTCCCGGGGAGCCCGAGCCAGTCCAGTCCTTCAATGGTGATGCCCGTGACCTCCACCTGGCCCAGGCCCCGGGTTCCCCTGCTGCCGAGAGGGAGCGTGCCCGTGGACAGCTCGGCCAAGACGAGTCCCAGCAGGCACCAGGCGGCTCGACGCGGGTTCTGATCGCCGGGCAGCCTGCCGGGATCCAGTTCGAGGACGATCTCGTCCCACTCTGCGTCGTCGTGGACCTCTTCGCTGTAGAGGGCGCCTTCGGCCACGCCACCGGTCCAGCGGTCGCCCGCGTTGTGGGTGGCCGTGCGGGGACAGGGCGACGGTCCCGCCTGGGTGTCGAACACCGTGACTGCGCCACGCCGCTCGGTGGTTCCGAACAGGTCACGCACCAGAGTGGGGTCGGCCGCCAGTTGCTCGTGGACCCCCTCGTCTGACCAATTGTCGAGTCGCTGCCCGGGGGCTCCCGCGAGCACCGTGCGCGCGATCCGGGAGGCACGGGAGCGCAGTGCCCCGCGCACCGAGCTCCCGGGAAGGACGAGCGGACCATCCTCGCCTCCGGCGTCGCGCAGCGGCACGGTAGGGACGGGCTTCGTGGCGGAGCCCTTGCCCTCAGCGAGGGTGGCCTCGCGTTCTTCTTTCAGATCGGCCTTTTCCTTCTTGGACAGCCCCGGGTCCGCCACGAGAATCCCGGTGGGACTCTTCCACGAGATCGTCACGCGGGTGTGCTCGGAGGGATCGCAGTCCACCGGCACCAGCTCTGTGCTCGGCAGGGAGCCAGCTAGCAGGGCGCGCAGGCCGCCCCGAGTGCCGGGGCGGTACTCGCAGAGCCGCCAGCGTTCGTGCTCAGGCCTTTCTTCATCGAGCGTGACCCGTCCCCAGCCCGCGCCCTGCCGCCCGCCAAAGGAGACTAACCCAGCCTTGAACAGTCCGACTATGAGTTCAAGGAGTTGCCTGACCTCCGCCGCAGGCGCAGGCCCTGACGCGTACTTCTTCTCAGATGCCTCGTAGGCACCGCGCTCGGTGTTCGAGCCTCTCCCCGGGGGCTCGTCGATGCCCTCAGCGGTGATGACGAGTGTCAGTGCGTTATCCCGAGGGACGAACTCGTGGACGAACAGCGCCCCGTCACCTACGGCGCCCCAGTAACGGTTCAGGGCGATTCCGACCCTGCGGGGCAAGCCGGGTCCGGCCCGTCGCGCCTGCGCCTTGGCCGATTCGCCTAGCTGCGAACCCATCAGCGCGTCCTCGGGAATCTCGACAGGGCGGAAGGTCAAGGCGGAAGCCCGCAGAGGGGTGCCGTTCGGCGACTGCTTGCCGCTGTCACCCCACAGCCTGCCTTGGGCCGCCTTCGTCAGGATTCGGGTGACGTCGGAGGCTGGGTTCTTCTCCAGGTACCGGGTGCAGGCGGTGCGCACGGCCCCCTTGACCGAGCGTCCAGTGAGGATCGGGCGCTCATGGGCGTCGCGGGTGAATCGTGTAGCGACAGCCTCCCGGTCGACGCCATCGCGCGTCGGGTCAGCCACCACGTCCATCCCACCCGAGTGCAGCGGCGACTGGGTCCTCAGGCGGATCGTCAGCTCGTAGCGGATGGTGCTCATCACTGCTCCTCCTGGGCGGTCGCGGCGTCGGCGCTGCCGGTGAAGTCGCAGCGGCGGAGATCACCGAGGCTGAAGCTCTCCTCCTCCAACAGCGGGTGGCCGGCGACGAAACGCCCGTAGCCCTGGGCAGTCAGGTCACCGGCACCGGTGGCCGACAGCCTGGTCAGCGCGAGGGCGGCGGCCTCATCGGGGACCTTGACGCGCAGCACCGAACCCGCCTGGATCGCCGTGCGCGTGGGGCGAGGCTGGCTGCCCGCCGTCGACCACGAGTCGACCCGGCGGTGGCGGATGCTGGCGGTGAAGCGGTCGTCCGTCGGTCGGCAGACCTCCAGGCGCGCGCCGGCGCGGACGAAGGTGTCAACCAGATCCTGCTGGCTGCCGCCGGGCCCGAGCGCCGCCGAGCGCGCCAGGACGTCGGAGGTGAACCACAGGGTCGTCTCCCCGGGACTGACCGGCTGAGGTGTCGTCGCGGCGAGGGGTGAGAACATGCAGGTAGTACGGCCGTAGGTGCCGCTCAGTCGGCGCGAGCCCAGGCGTGCCTCGTGGCGCACCGATTCCGCAAGAGCTTCTCTCACGCCCGGTATGCTGGCCAGCTGCTCGGCCAGTGTCACCGTCGCCTGGAGCGTCAGTCCGGAGGGCAGGGCCCGCACGAGGAACAAGGCCCCATCCTTCGCGGCGCCGGTCGCGGCGGAGTGCGCCGTGGCCTGGCGGCCGGTGAGCGGGGGCACACCCAGCCCTCCAGACAGAGTCAGCTTCTCGTCGGGCGGCTCTTGTCCGTCCGGCAGCTCCGGCTGCGCCATATCAAGGCCAAGGAAGAGGAAGCCGCTGCGCAGGGGTGAGTGCACCTCCTGCGGCTCCCCGGCGTTCAGCCGGTTCGTCACATCCCGCCACCACTGGTTCGGTTTGCGCACCTTCGGGGTGGACAGCACCAGCGGCGTCGGCAGCCCGGCGACGCCACGAACCACCGGCAGCGCGTCGGAGACGAGCAACTGGCCGCGCACGACGGCATCGCGGACTTCCTCGTTGCCGGGTAGCACCCGCCGCAGGAGGCGGTGGACCCAGGGCAGCAGGACCGTGCCGCGCAGGAAATCCAGCGACCGGACCTCGTTGGACATAGGCATGTCGTAGGACACGACCGGGGTGAGTAGCTTGACCGTCAGCGTCGCCGACCACCACTGCGCGGACTGCGAGGAACCGGAGCTGGCCGCGGGCGCTGGCTCAGCGGACGGTGAGGATGCGGTGCGCGCAGCCAGGTGGGGGACTGCGAAGATGCTTGTGGCACGAGGGACGGACGGGATCGTGGACGAGAGGCGGTCCATTGCCTGGCTGCACCACTGGCGCACGCGGCTTAGGAGGTCGGCGTCATCGACATGCCCGGTGGGGTCAACCCCGATGAGGACATCACACACGCCGTCGCCGTCGGACCGGTTGGAGCCGATGCCGCGCACCAGCAGCCCGGACAGTGCCAGCAGCAAGCGGGCAGCGTCGCGCTGCTCATCCGACCACGCCAGTTGCTGCCCGTCGGCGTCCTCGCCGGCGAGGGTCACCGTGCCTTCGAGGCGGCACGCACCCGCGCGCTCGAAGAAGCGCAGGAAGTCCTCGCGGGCTGTGCCCGTCTCGTCGTCGATGGACAGGGAGACGACCTCATGAACGGGAACGTTCCGGCCGTCAGGGACGGTCGCGTCCGAGAAGATGACGTGACGCTGATGTCGACGCTCCTTGCCGTCGGCGTCAGGCCCGGGGCCGAACAGGTCTCCGGCGAATCGCGTCCACGGACCGTTGTCCTTTCCGTCGTCCAGTGCGCTCGCCGCGATCGCGGCCTGCTCCCGCACGACGCCGGTTAAGACGGTTCCGCGGACCACCGGCTTGCCCGGCTGATCCTTCTCGTCCGGCTTGTCCTTTTCGACCACGGCATCGACCCCGCCTGCGATGCCGATGCCGGTGGACACGCCCCAGTCGGAGCGGAAGACGACAGCCAACGGGAATGTGTGGCTCATGAGCAGGCCCTCTCCGGCGTCGATGCTGTGGTCGCGGTGGACTCAGACGATGCCCGCTCGATGGCTTGGCGCAAGTAGGAGCTGGGCAGGAGGTCAGCCAGCTCGAGCAGGTCGAAGGGCGACGTCGGGCCGCCACTCTCGATCTCGGGGGCGATGGTGGCCTCCTTCTTCGCGGCCTCCCAGTGCTTCACCGCTTCTTCCAGTTTGCGGTCGGACAGGAGCTTGCGAATGCGGGCAGCACGAGTACGGGGGAAGGGCTCGCACCGGTCCCTCTCGTCTCCCGGGCGCCGGAAGCCCCTGAACCGGGCGACACGCAGGCATGTGTCCTCCCACGTGACGGGTTCCCCTTCCCGGGTGGCGGCGGGAGGCGGCTTGACGAGCCGGAATGGTCGTTGCGTGAAGTCCTTGTAGCCGCTGAGCTGGTGGTCAGGGTCGATGACGGTGGTGTCGAACAGGACGTGGAAGTCCAAGGCGGAGCATGGCGGGTCTTGGTTCTTGCCGACCCCCTTGGCACGGCTCACTAGCTTCTCGGCGAGTTCGTAGGCGATGTGGAAGGGGAAGTTGCGGCGCACTACCGCCACGCCAGCGGCGGCGGTCATGGGGCCGGGAGTGACGTCGCCGGGTTGAAGTTCCCCTGCTGCGACCTTGCCGACGACATGGAGGTACTTGAGCAGGCCATCCGCCGCTGTCTGCTTCTCGAAGCGCTCGAGGAAAGAGGCGGCGAAAATCAAGGCGTAGTCACCGCTGGTGATGGCCGTGTCAACGTCTCCGCACAGGATGACGGGGACAACCGGAACGGTGGGTA
>CAMCQD010000140.1 GCA_945876925.1 uncultured Dermatophilus sp. | reverse complement strand
ATCGGGGGATCGGTGCCGTCCTGGTTTTCCCCGCTTCCCCGGATCGGCCGGGACCTGCATGCTGGCCGGGCTCACCGCCGGGCCTGCCGGCTGCGGCGGTGCTGGCCCGGGTGCGTTAGCGGATCGCTCATGCGGACAGCGCCGGTGCCGGGGCGGGCAGCGTCGCCTCGACGAGCGCCCGCGTGACCTCGTGCCGGGGAGTGATGAATGCTGCTGGCATCGGCCCGGAGTCGACCACTTTGCCGTGGCTCATGACGATGACGCGGTGGCACAGCCGGGCCACCGCGCCCAGGTCATGCGCCACGAAGACGAGGGCGATGCCGTCCCGGTCGCACATCCGGGCCAGGGTGTCGAGCACGTGGTGGCGGATCGAGGCGTCCAGCGCGCTCACCGCCTCGTCGGCGACGATGACCCGCGGGGCGGGGGCGAGGGCGCGGGCGATGGCGACCCGCTGGCGCTGCCCGCCGGACAGTTCGGCCGGGAACCGCCCGGCCAGGTCGTGCTCCAGGCCGACTGCGTCCAGGCAGTCGCGCACCCGGGCATCGTGGTCCCCGGGCAGGCGCAGGCATTCCAGCGGTTCGGCGATGGAGTCGCGCACCCGCTGGTGGGGGTCCAGCGAACTGGAGGGGTCCTGGGGGACCAGCTGCACCAGGGGGCGGTACCAGCGCAGGTTAGTGCCGTAGCGCACCTCGCGCCCGTCGAAGAGCACCCGGCCGGCATCGGGGGCTTCCAGGCCCAGCAGCAGCCGCGCCAGGGTGGTCTTGCCCGAGCCGGAGGCGCCCACTACCCCGAGCCGTTCCCCGGGGTGCACGGCGACGTCGACGCCGGCCAGGGCCACGACCTCGCCGCGGCGGCGCAGACCGCCGGTGCCCCTGGCGGCCGGGTGGATGCGGTACAGCCCCTCGGCGACGAGCAGCGGCTCGGCGCTCACGGGACGACCTGCCCGGCCGGCGTCGGCAGCGCGGTGGCCCTGGCGGCCGCGAGCAGCTCACCGACGTATGGGTGGGCGGGGGAGTTCACGACCCGCTCGGTCGGGCCGGCGTCGGCCACTTCACCGCGGCGCAGCACGACCAGCTCATCGCACAGCTGCGCGGCTGCCGAGATGTCGTGCGTGATGAACAGCATCGCCCGCTGGTCAGCCAGCGGGGCGAGCAGGCGCAGGATCTCGTCCTGCACGACGGCATCGAGCGCCGAGGTGGGCTCGTCGGCGATGAGCAGGGCGGGGTCGGCGGCCAGGGCCATGGCGATGCCGACGCGCTGGCGCTGCCCGCCGGACAGGCTGCCCGGGTAGCGCCGCGCCATCAGCTCGGGGTCGCCCAGGCGGACCAGGTCGATGAGCTCGAGCGCGCGCACCCGGGCCTCGGTGCGGGGCACTCCGCGGGCCCGCATCGGCTCGGCGATGTGGTCCCCGATCCGGACGAGCGGGTTGAGCGCGGTGCGCGGATCCTGGGCGACGAGGGCGACTTCGCGGCCGCGGATGCGGCGCAGCTCGCGCTCGTCGGAGTTGAGCATGTCGTGCCCGGCGACGAGGACCTGGCCGCTGGCCGTCGCTCCCGGCGGCAGCAGGCCGAGCAAGGCGCGGCCGGTGAGCGTCTTGCCGGAGCCGGATTCGCCGAGCAGGCCGACTCGCACGCCGACTCTCAGGTCGAAGCTGACACCGCGGACTGCCTCGGTGTCACCGAAGCGGATGCGCAGGTCGCGCACCTGTGTGACGGATGTGGACACGTGTGGCCTCTCATGCGAGCGGGGGGCGATCCGGGGAGGCGGCGGATGCCGCTCCGGCCCGGAGTCTATTCACAAATGAGTGTCGTTCTCAACAACTATGCAGCCGTAGGCTGCTGGTCTCATGCGCGAAAGGCGGCCAGGCCGGGGTTCTGTCCTCATCGGACCGGCCGCTGGGGGGCTGAGGGTCACCTTAGTTCCGTTGCATGCAGATGGGACAGCGGTGGTGCCGGTTCTGCCGGTGTGGGCGTGCTCACAATATTCTGGAGATTCTGGCAGTGAATCGCACAAATATCCGATATATCTTCTGGGCCATGAGTGATCCGCTATCCCCTGATCGGCTGATGGCCGCCAGCTGAACCGTCCCGGAGTCGTCTTGCGGCCGCCTGCGCGGGGTGCCCGGTGCGCGGCCGGAGCGGCGGCCGGCCGATGATCATGACCACCTAAATCGTATAGACACATTGTGTTCCGGGGTGTGACCGGATTGCAATCTTCGTTGGCCATAATGTGCTCAATCCAGGCACCACAAGCTGCTCAGCAGGTATTTTCACACCAGTCCGGGCGCTGGCCGTGCGCTGATCGTGCGGCCCCGCCTGCGTGCCGGGCGTTCCGGTGTGCCAAGGGGGTGCGTGCAGATGGCTCCTCCGGCCCGCCCATAGCAAGGGAGAAAGGCCATGCTCGAATCATCCGTAGCCTGGATCGTCGACAAACTGTGGAGCACCTCGATGCTCTACCTCGTTCTGTTCGTCGGTCTGCTGTACACCGTCCGCCTGGTTTTCCCGCAGGTCCGGCTGGTCAGGCAGATGACCCGCCAGCTCCTCGGCGGCTCCGGGTCAGCCCAGGGCGTCTCCTCGTTCCAGGCCTTCGCGATGGCTCTCGGCGGGCGCATCGGGGTCGGCAACATCGCCGGCGTCGCAACCGCGATCCACTTCGGCGGACCGGGCGCGATCTTCTGGATGTGGATCACCGCCATCGTCGGTTCCGCGCTGGCAGTCGTCGAGTCCTCGCTCGCGCAGGTGTACAAGGAAGAAGTCAACGGCGAGTACCGCGGCGGCCCGGCGTATTACATCCGTAACGGCCTGCGCTGGAAGTGGTTCTCCAAGCCGTACGCGATCGCCTACGCCCTCGCCGGCGTGCTCGCCTACGCCGTGACCGGCCCCTCGATCCAGGCGTTCAACATCGCCGACTCCGCCAGCAACGCCTTCGCCATCGACACCCGGATCACCGGGGTCTTCGTGGCCGTCCTGTTCAGCCTGGTCGTCTTCGGCGGGCTCAAGCGCATCGGCTGGGTGTGCGGCATCGTGGTGCCGTTCATGGCGGCGGCGTACATCATCCTCGGCCTGATCATCCTGGCCCTCAACGCCTCGTACGTGCCCGCCATGTTCGGGCTCATCTTCCGCAGCGCCTTCGCCGGCGACGCGCTGTTCGGCGGCATGATCGGCGCGGCCATCATGTGGGGCATCCGCCGGGCGATCTACTCCTCCGAGGCCGGCATGGGCTCCGGGGCGCAGGCCTCCGCTGCGGCCGAGGTCTCCCACCCGGTCAAGCAGGGCCTGGCGCAGGGCTTCTCGGTCTACGTCGACACCCTGTTCGTGTGCACCATGACCGGCCTGATGATCCTGTCGACGAACAGCTACAGCGTCGCGGGCCCCGACGGGAACCTCGTCGTGGACTACGCGCCCGGCCTCAAGGCCGGCCCGGCGTACGCCCAGGCCGCGATCGACAGCGCCTTCCCCGGCTTCGGCTCCGGGTTCGTGGCGGTGGCCATGTTCTTCTTCGCCTTCACCACGCTGCTGGCGTTCTCGTTCTACGCCGACACCAATGTGTCCTACCTGCTGCGCACCAGCCGGTGGCGCGGCCCGGTAAACGTGATCGTGCAGGTCGTGCTGGTCGTCTCGATCGTCCTGGGCGCCTACCGCTCCTCCGACCTGGCGTGGGGCATCGCCGACATCGGGGTCGGGCTGTCCACCTGGATGAACCTCATCGCGCTCGTCCTGCTGGCGCCTGTCGCGGTCCGGGTGTTCCGCGACTACGAGCGGCAGCGCAAGGCCGGGCTCGACCCGGTGTTCGACCCCGATGAGGCCGGGATCGATGACGCGCCGCTGTGGCGCAAGATCGCGGCCAGCTACCGGGCCGGGAGCCAGGAGCAGCCCGCTCTCGCCCGGCGGAGCTGAGTAATCCGGTAGCCCGCTGGCCCGGCCCCTGGCTGGGCCAGCGGGGAGGGCGCCGCCGCCCGGGACGCGGGTCCCCCGGGCGGGTGCGGGCCGATTGCCGTGCCGGGCGCGGACATCGGCTTGCCGTGCGGGGCGGGTAGCGCATGCTCGCATGTGACCGTCGCCACGTCGAATGCCCGGCTCCGCGAGAGGACCCCTCATGAAGCCGCTGCCCGTACCCCCCGCTCGCCCAGATGCTTCAGCGTTACCTGGGGGCCCTGGAACCGCTGCTGGGCGAGGACGCCCTGGAACGCACCCGTGCCGTGGTAGCCGGTTTCGCGGCCGGCAGCGGCCCGCGGATCCGGGCGGCGCCGGAGGAGTTCGCCCGGGCCGAGAAGGCCGAGCAGCGGGCCACCTGGTGGGAGAACGTCGGCGAACAGTTCGCCGCACTGTCGGCCCGGCATCGGGAGGAGACAGACGAGAGCACCACCGCTCTCGCTGCCGCGGAGGAGCACACCGCGACGGTGCGGGCCGAGACCACCGTGCCCCTGGAAGCACGCGCCGCTGACGAAGCCCGCGAGTCAGCGCTCCGGGAACGCCAACGGCAGCTTCCCTACGACCAGGACCACACCCGCAGCGCTCCCCGCCGAGACGGACCGGCACGCGGCCTCTAAATCGCGGACGGCCACTTGCTGCTGTTGGAGGAAGGTTGACGAACCACGTTTCTCCCTCTCCGTCACGGTTCGGCTTGATAGCCGGTTCGTGTCGTGCCGGGCGCTGAGTATGTAACCGGGTCCGACCGCTCAACTGTTCCCGGGGGTTCGTTCCGCTCGCATGGTGCTCCGAGAACATCGAGCATCCAGGCGTGAGCAAGCGTGTTTTCATCGTCGGTGGCTTCGGTCGAATCTCCCGTGAGGTGCCCGCCGGAGGTGATTCGTTGGATGACATGTCCGGGGTGACGTGAGATCGAGGCGTCGCGATAATGCTGGCTGAAACGATGGATGGCATCGTTGTCAGCTCGCGCGTCGCGCTCGGCGGCGCGAATCCAGGCACGCGGCAGTGGGCGGCTCTGTGCGGGCAGCTCTTGGATGCGTGCCATGGGCGAGAGCCGTTGCAGGAGATCCCGGATACCGGGGGCGTGCCGGGGGTCGCCGTACTCAGCCTGGTCGGTCGATGCCAGATTCGATACTGGGTTTGTCAGGGTTGCAAGCGGGTCAATGAAGGGATGTACGAGGTGCAGGCCTCGTAGCCACGTTGGTTCACGCAGGCACGCGGCAGCTGCGGTCAGTCCGCCCGCACTGGCCGCAGTCACGACGATGCGGTCCGCCGCGAGGGCGGGCAGGGCCCGGAGCCTGGCCAGGCAGGCGAGGAAGTCTTCAACTGTGCGGTATCGGTATTCGCCTGTCGCCTGCCTGTGCCACTGCGGGCCCAGCTCGCCTCCGCCACGAATATGACAATAGGCGACCGCCACCCCGCGAGCCAAGAGGTCGTCAGCGAACGGGTCGAAAGGGCCTTCTAGGCTGATTCCATAAGCTCCGTACACGTGGAGGACCACGGGGTGCGCCTGTTCTCCTGGCGGGAGAAAGAGCGTGATCGGGATCATCGTGCCGTCTTCGCTTTCAGCATCAAGGCACAGGGTGGAGGTACGCCCAGTGGATTCGAGGGATAGTCTCATTCCAACTTCCGCTGGCACCACCTGGGGTTGATGTACAGGTGATGAGACGAGGAACATC
>CAMCQD010000139.1 GCA_945876925.1 uncultured Dermatophilus sp. | reverse complement strand
GCGTGGCGGACCGCGCGGCACTGAACTGCCCTGCCGCCGTGATGGATCAACCCGGAAGCACCCGGCCCGGTGGCGCAGCCACCGGGCCCATGCCCGGACCGGCAGGACTTCACCGGGGTAGCGATCAGAACTATCCCCTTCCCGAAGGCCCCTGCACGTTTACCTAGGTAAACGCGCACAGGAGCCCGAGAAAGGCATAACCGGGATCGCTACCTCCGCCGCAACGAAACCCGCTACGCCAACCCGCTACGGGGGTGATCTCGGCTGGTCAGGGTCAGTTCCGCCGGGGTCTGACGCCCCGGCGGCGGGGAGCGCGCCACAGGGAACCGGCGGGGCTAGTCCGCTCAGCCAGGGCGGCGAGCTCGAGCCGTCCGAGGATCGCGGTGACGGTGCGCGGTGCCAGCCCGGTGATCTCGGCGAGCCGGACCACCGCCTTCCCGGAAGCGGTGAGCGCCTGCGCGACCCGCCGCTCGTCCGGGCCGAGGGCGTCGGACCACAGCGTCGGCCCGGCCCCCGGGGAACGCTGCCCCTCCCCCATCGGGGAGAGCAGTTCGACTACGTCGTCCGCGCCGGTGACCAGCTCGGCCACCCGCTGCCGGATGAGGTCGTGGTTCCCCGTGGACAAGGCGGAGGTCACCGGCCCGGGAAACGCCATGACCACCCGGTGATGGGCCGCCGCCGTGCGGGCGGTGTTGTGCGCCCCGGACCGCGCCCCCGATTCGGCTACGACCGTGCCCTGCGACATCGTCGCGATCAGCCGGTTGCGTTCCAGGAAGCGGGAGCGCAGCGGGGCGCTGCCCGGCGCGATCTCCGAGACGACCGCCCCGCTGGCGGCGATCGACTCCAGCAAGCCGGCGTGGCTGGCGGGATAGGCGCGCTCGATCCCGCAGGCCAGCACCGCGACGGTCGGCCGCCCGGCGGCGAGCGCGCCTTGGTGGGCGGCCGCATCGATCCCGAACGCGGCCCCGCTGACGATGCCGTATCCGCGTCCGGCCAGTTCGTGCGCGAGGTCGGCAGCGATCCGCATGCCGTAGGGCGTCGAGTCCCGGGCCCCGACGATCGCCACCGACCGGGCGCAGACCTCCGCCAGGTGCGCGTTTCCCCGCACCCACAGGGCCACCGGCGGCGCTTCGAGGTCACCGAGCCCGCCCGGCCACTCCGGGTCGGCCGGGGTGATGAGGCGGGCACCGGCCCGGGCGGCGATCTCCATGTCACGCGGCACGTTGAGCTTCCCGATCCGGGGACGGTACCGCTCCCCCATCTCCCCGGTCTGCGCGGAGGCCACGTATAGCGCCGCCACCGGGCCGAGCTGGGCGATGAGGGCGCTGGCGGTCCGGTTGCCCGGCTCGGCGATACGGGTCCACGCGGCCCGGCAGGCCCGCTCCAGATCCCATCCGTCACCGGCGCCCTTACCAAGCCGGTCCAAGCCGGTCAGCCGCGCGGCCACCTCCTCGTAGTGCGACGGGACCGTGAACCGTACCCCGCGCACGCTCGCGGCCAGCGACGCGACCGGGGAGTCTGCCCCGGCGCCTCCCGGAGCCGGCACCCCCGGCGGCGCTGAAGCCCCAGCGGGTGCCGCCGGGCGCTCCGGGGTTGTCTCCCCCGTGCCCGGGTGCGCGCTCATGCCGCCGCCCCCGCCCGGGTACGCAGGGTGAGGGCCAGGCCGACCTCGTCCCGGCCCGGCACGGTCCGCCCGGCCAGATCCGCGATGCTCCACGCCACCCGCAGCACCCGGTCGTAGCCGCGCAAGGTGAGCACGCCCAGGTCGAGCGCCCGGTCGCATTCGGCGGTGGTTCCCGGCGGCAGCGCGAACGGACCGGTGCGCAGCCGCGGCCCGGGGACCTGGGCGTTCAGCGTCCACCCGGTCGCGGCCAGCCGCTCAGCCTGCACTGCCCGCGCCCGGGCTACCCGCTCCGCGACCAGCGCCGTCCCCTCCCGCGGCGGGCCGGCCAGCGCGACCCGGCTCACCGGCTCGACCGCGAGCTGCACATCTACCCGGTCCAGCAACGGCCCGGCCAGCCGGGCGAGGTAGTCACGCCGCTCCCTGGACGCGCAGGTGCACCGCCGCCGCGTACCGCCGGCGCCGCCGCACGGGCACGGATTAGCCGCGAGCACGAGCTGGAACCGGGCAGGGTAGGTCACGCTGCCCCGCGCCCGGGCGACCGTGATCTGCCCGGACTCCAGCGGCTGGCGCAGCGCCTGCAGCACCCCCCGCTTGAATTCGGGTGCCTCGTCCAGGAACAGCACCCCGTGGTGCGCGAGCGTCACCAGCCCGGGCCGCGGACCCGCCAGGCCCGGGCCGCCTCCGCCGCCGATGAGGGCGGGCCCGGACGCGCTGTGATGCGGGGCCACGAATGGCGGGCGGCGGATCAGCGAACCGTCCGGCAGGACGCCGAGCACGCTGTGCACCGTGGTGGCTTCGAGTGACTCGGCGCCGGTGAGCGGCGGTAGCAGGCCTGGCAGGCATTCGGCGAGCATCGTCTTGCCCGCTCCCGGCGGCCCGGCCATGAACACGTGGTGCCCGCCCGCGGTGGCGACCTCGATGGCGAACCTGGCCTCGTCCTGACCGGCCACATCGGCTAAGTCCCTGACCGGCCCGGCCTGCCCGGCGGGGTCTGCCGGGCCCTGCCAGCAGGGAACGTCCTCGCCTCGCACGAGCGCCCGGTGGATCACGACCGCCTCGGTGAGGGAGCGGACGGCGTATACGCGCGCCCCGCTCACCAGCGCGGCTTCGCCGGCGTTGGCGAAGGGCACCATGACGGTGCCATGCCCGGCCCGGACCGCGCCGGCTACCAGCGGCAGCACCCCGGGCACGGGCCGGACTGACCCGTCCAGGCCCAGCTCGCCGAGGTGAACGATGTCGTCCCGGATGCCCTCGGGCAGGTCACCCCGGGCGGCCAGGATGGCCAGCGCGATCGCCAGATCGAACCCCGCCCCGGCCTTGGGCAGTGATGCCGGTGACAGGTTGACCACGACCCTGCACTCCAGGCGGGGGTATTCGGAGTGGGTCACTGCGGCCCTGACCCGTTCGGCGGCCTGACGGCAGGCGGCGTCCGGCAGCCCCACGATGAGGATCGCCGGGAGGCTGGCGGCCACGTCGGCCTCGACGGCGACCAGCGCGCCCCGGAGCCCGGTCAGGGTCACCGACCAGGTGCGTCCCAGGCGGCTCACGGCACGCCGGCCAGGTGCTCGAACCGCACCAGCTGCCTGCCCGCGCACCAGATGGCCACGACGTCGATCCGCACGCTGGCGTACGCGGGCACCTGGTCACGGTGTTCCTCCAGCCACAACCAGGTCAGCCGCCGCAGCCGGGCGAGCTTAGCCGGGACCACGGCCTCGGCCGGGGAACCGAACCGGGTGCTGCGCCGGGTCTTCACCTCGACCACGACCAGGGTCTCGCCGTCGAGCGCGACCAGGTCGATCTCGCCGTGGGGGCACGACCAGTTGCGGTCTATCACCGTAAGCCCGCGGTTCTCCAGCTCGCGGGCGGCCAGCCGCTCCCCGTACTCCCCGAGTGCCTGATTGCGCGGCCGGGACCGGGCCTGGCCGCCGGTGCCGCCCCCGCCGGACGGCGTACCGGGCCGGGAACCGCCCGGCCGTTCAGCTCGACGGCCGCGCGTCATCTCCCGCTGAAGACCGCCCGGCACCTGGGCTCGCGCGTTACCCGCCCGGCCTGCCGCGCCGCCGCCCGCGTCATCCGTCCCGGCGCTGCCTGCCCCATCAGTTCTGGCCACCTCGACCACCTCCGGGCGCAGGCTGCCCCGCCCGGGCGCGACCCGCCCGGTCCCGGGCCGGCGAGTGTGGATAACCCCGCGGGCATCGGCACCAGCCGAGGGGTTGTGGATCACGCCCCGGCAAGCCCAGCTGGCCGGTCAGTCCATGGGAAACGACTGTCCAGGCCCCCGCCCGGGAACTCACCGGCGGAGCCGCACGACCTGCCAGGAGCCGGAAGCGACGACCAGCCCGGCCGGCCTAGCGGGCACCAGCCCGGCTGGTCAGGCGGGGAAGCCGTCGTCGCCGGAGAGTTCGAGGTCGGTCTTGGCCAGTTCTTCGATGTTGACGTCCTTGAAGGTGACGACGCGGACGTTCTTGACGAACCGAGCCGGGCGGTACACGTCCCAGACCCAGGCGTCGGACATGCTCACGTCGAAATACACCTCGCCGGCGTCGCTGCGCACCTTCACATCGACGGAGTTGCACAGGTAGAAGCGGCGCTCGGTCTCGACCACGTGCGAGAAAAGCCCGACCACGTCGCGGTACTCGCGATAGAGCTGCAGCTCCATCTCGGTCTCGTACTTCTCCAGGTCCTCAGCGCTCATCGTGACTTTCCTCCTGCCGAACGCCCAACTGCCGCACCCTCCTGCTCCGGCCCGGCGGACGAGCCGCCGCCCAGGTTCCAGGAGCGCCGGTGCTCCCGGCACGCCCCCCGGGCTGCCAGCGCCGCCCGGTGCGACGGGGCGGCGTAGCCCTTGTTGACCGCCCAGCCGTACGCGGGGAATTCCTCGTGCCGCCGGGTCATGATCGCGTCCCGCTCTACCTTGGCCAGCACGCTGGCCGCGGCCACCGAGGAGCAGCTGCGGTCGCCCTTGACGACGGTCATCACCGGCGGCACCGGGGCGGCCAGGTCACCTGGGTCCGGTGCCGCCACCTCGGCGAATAGTCCCGCGCGGGCAGGGTCGGTGAGCCAGTCGTGCGACCCGTCGAGCACCACGATGTCAGGTACCTGACCCGCCGCGGCCAGGGCGCGCCGGCCGGCCAGGCGCAGCCCGGTCATGCTGCCGAATGCGTCGATCTCGGCCGCCTCGGCGTGCCCCACGCCGTACGCCAGGCACCAGCGCCGCACCGGCTCCACCAGGTGCTCGCGGGCCGCAGGGGTGAGCAGCTTGGAGTCGCGCAGTCCCGCCGGGGCCGGGCGGGTCGCCTCGCCCACGATGACCACCCCGACGCTGACCGGCCCGGCCAGGGCACCGCGGCCCACCTCGTCCATGCCGGCGACGAGGGTCATGCCCTGCCGCAGCAGGGCGCGCTCGGTGCGCAGCGACGGAGCCGCAGGGGAGGCCGGGCTGCGGGTTGTCCTGACCGGGGCTGGCACGGTCGCTCAGGGCGTCGCCGCGGCGGGAAGGCCGCGCACGCCGCTGCGGGTGACCACGCCGGAGGCGCTGGCCGGAGCGGGCACGCCGGCGAAGGTGTCGCCGCTGTCGTTGAGCCAGCCCGCCCGCGACAACGGCCAGATGACGGCGAAAGCCCGGCCGACGACGTTGCTGATCGGAACCGACCCATTCAGGCCGTTGTGCGCCGGGGCGTCGTTGTAACGCGAGTCCTCGGAGTGGTCCCGGTTGTCGCCCATCACCCAGATCCGGCCGGCGGGCACGGTGATGTCGAAGGTGAGGCTGCTGGGCGGTGCTCCCGGGAACAGGTACGGCTCATCGATCGGGGTGTCATTGACCAGCAGGTGCCCGTCGGCGGTGCAGCACCGGACGCGGTCGCCGGGCAGCCCGATGACACGTTTGATGAGGTGATTACCTTCGTCCTCGGGAAGCACGCCGATCCAGATGAGCACCCGTGCCAGGCCAGTGGCCGGCTCAGGCCGGGGGGCGTCGCGCAGCCAGTCATCCGGATCCTCG
>CAMCQD010000138.1 GCA_945876925.1 uncultured Dermatophilus sp. | reverse complement strand
CGGCAGTCGGCGACCTTGCTGGCGCCGCAGCGCCCGGCCTCGTCGCGTAGCCGCTCATCATCCATGTCCGCGTCGGAGCGGGCGAAACTATGCAGCGCCGACGTCAGTGACGACATCCGGAGCCTCCTCATCTGCCAGCGGCCAGACCCGCCTAGGGCGGCCGCGCGAGGCCGGTACGGTGCCCCGAGCGTATCCCCGCCCCGGCGGTAGCGCATCCTGACTGGCAAGTTCCGCGAAGAGTGGCGTTTCCGCAGGTCAGCGGATTTCCGTGATCTCCGGGCCGCGCTCGAAGGGCTTGAGTTGCAGGTCTTGCTCAAGCTGGTCCGCAGCCGGGGAAGCCGCCTCGATACTGCGGGGCATATGCATCGGCAGCAGCTCCCGGGGGGCCATCGGCCCGTCCCCGCGATGCACGACCACGACGCGCAGCAAGTCGATGAAGGGCTTAGCGAGCACATCGGAGGTGGCCGCCGGCCCGCTGAGCACCGCGCGCAGGAACCACCGGGGACCGTCCACGCCGAGGAAGCGCATCACCGAGGTGGCCGGGGCGCCGGCGGGAGTGCGCGCGGGCACGGTCGCGATGAGCTCGGGACCGTAGGGGCCGTTCGCTTCGCGGCTGCTGCCGCCGCCCTCGGCCAGGCCGCGCACGATGTCGGCGCGGATGTCATCCCAGAGCTGCTGTGATTTCGGGGCTGCGAACACCTGGAGTTGCAGCGTGGACTGATGCATCTGGACCCGCAGGCCGGTGACCGCGCTCGTGGCCGGGTCGGTCTCGACCATGAGGGTGACGCCGGGCACGTTGGGCAGCCACAGCGAGCCCAGGTCCAGGAATCCGGGCGGGCGCGGCACCGCTGCGGAATCGAACGGACCCAGCTCAGCGGCGGTGTGCCCGCCCAGCACCTTGACGTCATCGCCGGCAGGCCTGCCCGCCTGGCCTGCCCCGGCCGGTGGCGCCGCCTGGCCGGTGCCGCCGGGAGCCGGCCAGGCCGGCTCCGCCTGCTGCGGATCCGGCGCCGGGGTGCCGGTCCCGCCGGGAGCCGGCCGGGAGCCCCGGGCGTGCTTGGGGCGCTTACGCCGGAACAGTGCCATCGTCGTCTCCTCCTCGCCGGCGGCCTGGCCCGCCCGCGTACTGCCCGCGATCCTTCTCCCCCATCGCCCGCCGGCGCGGGCCTGTCCCCGGCCGGGGAGGCCGGGAATCGCCGGGGGCCTTCTCAGTCTCCCGCAGCCGCCCGCGGCGGGGCCAATCCGGCCGCGTACCCGCCTGAGCCGCCGAATCCGCTGGTGCCGCGCTCAGACCCGGGCAGCTCGCTCACTTCGGCGAACTCGATCGCCGCTACCTGCTGCACGACCAGCTGCGCGATCCGGTCACCGCGCGCGATGGCGAACGGCTCCTGCGGATCGACGTTGATGAGCGGCACCTTGATCTCGCCGCGGTAGCCCGCGTCGATGATGCCCGGGGAGTTGACCACCGTGATCCCGTGCCGGGAGGACAGCCCCGAGCGGGGGTGAACCAGCCCCGCCCAGCCGTCCGGCACGGCGATCGCCAGGCCGGTCGGCATGAGGTAGCGGCTGAAGGGCTCAAGGAGCACATCCTCGCGCGCGAACAGGTCGGCTCCCGCATCACCGGGACGTGCGGGGCGGGGCAGCGGCAGGCCGGGGTCGAGCCGGACGCATAGGACGCGCACGTTCAGGCCAGGCACTCCTTGCACACCGGAAGCCCGTCCCGCTCACCGGCGAGCTGGCTGCGATGACGTACCAGGAAGCAGCTGCCGCACGTGAACTCATCGGCCTGCTTGGGGATGACCCGGACCGACAGCTCCTCGCTGCTCAGGTCGGCGCCGGGCAGTTCGAACCCTTCGGCCGAGTCGCCCTCGTCATCGTCGACGCTGGCGGAGGACTTGTCGACGCGCCGGGACTTCAACTCCTCAATCGAGTCCTCGCTGATGTCTTCGTCGCTCTTGCGCGGCGCATCGTAATCAGTGGCCATGTACGCCTTCTCTCCTTGACTATGTCGCCGCCGTCCCCTGGCACGGGCCCGCGGGTCTCGTCGCAACACCGCAGCCGGGCGGGTTATGCCCGGAGCGACATGCGACGCCGGGATTTTGCCTCATTCAGCCCCGTTCGTCACGCTGATACGCACTGGTCCGGCGCGTCTCCGGGGCCTTGCGCGGAATATGTGTTTGATATCACATATTCCTGTGGTTGCCTGCATGCCCGCCTGCGCAGGAGCAGGCGCCGGCCAGCAGCTCCCGCAGCGCGCCATGCACCCCGGGACCGGCGGCCAGGATGCCATCGGCCAGCGGAGGCGGCGAGGAGATCCCGGTGATCACAGCCCCGGCCTCGGCGGCTATGAGCATGCCCGCGGCCACGTCCCAGACGTTGACCCCGCGCTCGAAATACCCGTCGGCGTACCCGGCGGCAACGGCGCACAGATCCAGCGCGGCGCTGCCGCCCCGGCGCAGATCGCGGATCTGCGGCAGCAGCCCGGCCACGACCCGGCCCTGGGCTGCCCGCACCTGCGGCTCATAACCGAATCCGGTGGCGATGAGGGCCTGCCCGGCCTGGGAGCAGGCGCTGACCGACAGCCGGCGCCGGTGCCCGGCCTGGTCGCTCAGGTAGGCCCCGGCTCCGGCGCGGGCGCGGAAGAGCTGCCCCGGCTCCGGCGCGCACACCGCCGCGGCGAGCGGCGCCCAGGCCCCCGGGGAGGTGACGTCACCGGTGACCACGGCGACGGACACGGCGTACTCCGGGCGGCCGTAGACATAGTTGACGGTGCCGTCGATCGGGTCGACCACCCAGGTCAGGCCGGTAGTACCGGGCCGCACCCGGGCGCCGTCCTCCTCCCCGAGCACCCCGTCGCCGGGGCGCTCCAGCCGGATGCGGCGCATGAGGTACTCCTGAACCCGCCGGTCCATATGGGTGACGAGGTCCGTGTCACTGGACTTGGTGCCGATCCGCAGCTCCTGGCGGCGCCCGGCCAGCGCGAGCGCGCCCGCGCCCGCGGCCAGGTCGGCGGCCAGGTCTTCCAGATCCTCCAGGGCGGGGGCGCCGGGCAGGTCTGCGGGTTTCACGTCATCACTCCTGTCATTGCACTGAGTACCCCGCCTGCCCGGAACGCACCGGGCCGGATGCGAGGGCCGCCACCGGCAGCCGGTCCCGATTGTCCCAGCCGGGCCCGTCAGCACCCCGGTCCGGCTTCCTGCTCGAATGCGGCCGGGCGGGCGGCCGCGCCGGGTCCCGCCGGGGGGCAGCAGCCGCGCTGGCAGAACCCCGGGGAACGCCCCGCCGCCCGGGCCAGCCCGGCCAGGTAGCCGGCCACCTGGGCATCGTCGCGCAGCGTGGGAGCACGGTCCCAGGCGATGCCCAGCCCGGCGGCGACCCCGGCCGCCTCGGAGTCCAGGTCCTCGACCACTTCCATATGGTCAGCGACGAACCCGATGGGGATCGCAGCCACCGCCCGCACCCCCCGGGCGGCCAGCGCGGCCAGCTCATCGCAGATGTCCGGCTCCAGCCAGGGCGAGCCGGGCCGGCCCGAGCGCGAGCAGTACGCCAGCGACCAGTCCGGGCGCAGCCCCGCCGATTCGCTCACCCCGGCGATGACCTGCCCGGACAGTTCGCGCAGTTCACGCACATAGGCGCCGGGGGCCTGCGGCGGCCCGGCGGTGATCGCGGCCGGCATGGGCACCGAATGCGCCACGAACACGATGTGCGGGGCGATGGCGCCCAGGGCGTGCGGGCTGCTCGCGGCCAGGCGGCGCAGCGACTGCACGGTCAGCCGGGTCCACGCCTGGACGACCGGGTCCCCCAGCCCCCACGGGGGGACGAAGGACAGCGCGGGGGCCCGCAGCCCGCCCGGTAGCTCCGCCAGCGCGGCGGCCACGTTCTCCCGGTACTGGCGGCAGCCGGAATACCCCGGGTAGGCGCTGGTCAGCAGCACGGCCAGGTGGCGGCAGCCGGCCTGGGCGGCGGCGCGCAGGGCGTCGCCGATGCCCGGGGTCCAGTTGCGGTTGCCGGTGAACACCGGCACCGGCCGCCCCGCCTGGCGGGCCAGGGCGGCACCCAGCGCCCGGGCCTGGGCGGCGGTCTCGGCGTTGATCGGGCTGACCCCGCCGCGGGCGTTGTAGTGCTCGGCCACCTCCAGCAGCCGGGCCCGCGGGATGCCCCGCCCCGCGGTGACCCGCTCGAGGAACGGCATCACCTCGGCGGGACCGCGCGGTCCGCCGAATGAGACCAGCAGGACCCCGTCGATGGGCAGATCCTCCGGCGCGGCACCGCCGGGAAGATCTGCGACCGGCGGCGCCGTGCGATGCGCGCGAGTGCTTACGGGATCCGGATGCGGCATCAACCCTCCTGGCAGACAGGCGTCCTGCGGGCCGGGACCGGGTCGCAGCGTTCTCCCGGGGGACCCTATTCTCACCTTGAATCAACGTAGTACGACCGCACCAGCCCACCGGGTAACCCGGGCGCCGGAGGCGGGGTCGCACTCGTTCGCGAGCCGCCGGGGTGATTCCGCGGCCGCCTTAGGTAGGCTGCCCGTGACGCGGAGTGTCGCAGCGCCGATGCTGCACGCCCGGAACCGGTCATGAACCGGCCGGTAAGCCGGTCGCGAGCGTGCGGCGTGATCGCAGGCGCCCCTGCCGGCGCCGGACCGGCGGCGGCACCCCGTCTGCCCAGCTGCCGACAGGAGACCCCACCATGCGCGACCTGTTCCTCATCGGCGTGCACGAGAGCGGCGACTACGTCGTGCTCGGCTCGCGCGAGAGCAACGTCGAGTACCGGCTGCCCATCGACGACGCGTTCCGGGAGGCGGCGCGCTGGGACGCCGGCTTCGACACCAGCCCCAGACCGGCACCGGTGATGCGGCCGGCCGAGGTGCAGGCCCTCATCCGCGGCGGCGCCACCACCGAGGAGGCCGCCGAGCGGGCCGGCTGGACCGTGGAGAAGGTACGCCGCTTCGAGGGACCGGTGCTCGCCGAGCGGGCCCACATGGCCGAGCAGGCCGGGCACGCCCACGTGCGCGGGCACAGCTTCGGCCAGGGCGTGGAACTGCGCCGCCTCGTCGAGGAGCGGCTCGCCGAGCGCGATATCGACCCGGCGCTGGCCCGGTGGGACTCCCACCGGGGCGAGGACGGCCAGTGGATCGTCGAGGTGCGCTTCCCCGCCGAGCATCAGGCCAAGGTCGCCTCGTGGCGGTTCTCGCGCAGCACCATGACGGTCACCGCGCTCGATGAGGACGCCCGCGCCATCGCCGACGACGAGACCGATGCCCGCCCCGGCGACGCCGCCCGCCCCGAGGGCGGTGAGCCCGCCCGCGAGGGCACTGCCTACCAGCCGCGCTCCTACGGCGACAATGACAGCGACGACAACCTCGTCGCCGACCTGCGGGAACGCTCGGCCGCCAGGATCCGCCGGCGCGGCGCACGCCGGGGCTCCGCCGAGCTGCGGGCCCTGCCCGGGGAGGACGCCCCGCCGCGCGCCAGCGAGCCGGCCGGGGCAGACCGGGGCGGGGAAGCCAGCGGGCAGGCGGGTGAGCACGGCGGCCGGCCGCACACGACGCACGCCGATAAGGAGCTGCCGTTCGACCCGCCTCCGCCCTCGGACCAGGCACCGGATGAGGACAATGCGCCAGACGCCG
>CAMCQD010000137.1 GCA_945876925.1 uncultured Dermatophilus sp. | reverse complement strand
GAGGCGGGCACCCAGCTGCCTGCCCGGCCCTCCCGGAACGCCCGGTCCGCCGGGAAGGCCCGGACCGCCCGGCGCGGACGGCCGGCCCGCCGCGTGGTCGCGTAGCCGCCCGCAGGCACCGGGAACTCGCCCCCCGCCACTACGCGGACCGCCGCGCACGCCGCCGGAGGGTACCTCTAGCCTGGCCGTATGCGAGTTGCTGTTTTCGGTGCCACTGGTCAGGTCGGCGGGGTCATGCGCACCCTGCTCGCCGAGCGCGACTTCCCCGCGGACGATGTGCGCTTCTTCGCCTCCGCCCGCAGCGCCGGCACGAAGCTGCCGTGGAAGGACGGGGAAGTCCTGGTCGAGGATTCGGCGACCGCGGACTTCTCCGGCATTGACCTCGCGCTGTTCTCCAACGGCGCCACCGCCAGCCGCGAGTACGCGCCCCGGGTGGCCGCAGCCGGCGGCGTGGTGATCGACAACTCCAGCGGCTGGCGCAAGGATCCGCAGGTCCCGCTGGTCGTCGCCGAGGTCAACCCTGAGGACCTCGATTCCATCCCCAAGGGCATCGTCGCCAACCCGAACTGCACCACGATGGCCGCGATGCCGGTGCTCAAGCCGCTGCACGACGCCGCCGGGCTGCGGGTGCTGCGGGCCGCGAGCTACCAGGCCGTGTCCGGCTCGGGCGGCAAGGGCGTGCGCGAGCTCGACGGCGGCCTGCGCGGCGGGTACGCCTCCGGGGATCCGATGGGCCTGGCCCTCGACGGCCGCGCGGTGACCTTGCCCGACCCGGCCGTCTACGCCGCGCCGATCGCGTTCAACGTGGTGCCGCTGGCCGGGGCCATCGTCGATGACGGCTCGCGGGAAACCGACGAGGAGCAGAAGCTGCGCAACGAGTCCCGCAAGATCCTGCACATCCCCGATCTGCGCGCCTCGGCCACCTGCGTGCGGGTGCCCGTATTCACCGGGCACGGGCTGGCGATCAATGCCGGGTTCGAGCGCGAGATCACCCCGGAGCAAGCCCTTGAGCTGCTGTCCCGGGCTCCGGGCGTGATCGTCACCGACGTGCCCGCCCCGCTGGCGGCGGCCGGCCGGGATGAGGTGCTCGCCGGGCGCGTGCGCTCCGACCAGGCCGCCCCCGAGGGCCGGGGGCTGTCGCTGTTCGTCGTCGCGGACAACCTGCGCAAGGGGGCCGCGCTCAACGCCGTGCAGGTCGCCGAGGCCTACCTCGCCCGGCGCTGACCCCGGGGGAGCGATGGACTTCACCGAGGCCTTCGACGAGATCACGATCGGGGAGCTGCGCGCCAAGGGCACGGCCAAGTGGTCGCAGGCCCCCGGGGCCATCGGCGCCTGGATCGCCGAGATGGACTTCCCGCTGGCCGAACCGGTCACGCGCAGCATCCTCGGGCTGCTCGCCACCGGCGCGCTGGCCTACTCGCCGCCCTCGGACAACGCCGAACTCGCCCGTGCCTACACGCAGTTCACGCAGCGCCGGTACGGGTGGGCGCCACCGCCGGAATGGGTGCACCCGGTGCCGGACGTGCTCATCGCCCTCCAGTCGGTGATCGAGCACTACACCACGCCGGGCACGCCGGTGATCGTGCCCACCCCGGCGTACATGCCCTTCCTCACCCTGCCGGGTTACTCCGGGCGCGAGGTCGTGCAGGTCCCCCTGGTCAGCGACGAAGGGCGGTGGGTGTACGACCTGGACGCGCTCGCGGCGGCGTTCGATACCGGCGCCGAGCTGCTCGTGCTGTGCAATCCGCACAACCCGGTCGGCCGGGTGCTGGAACGTGCCGAGCTGGCGGCCATCGCCGACGTGGTCGAGTCCCGGGGCGGGCTGGTGTTCTCCGATGAGATCCACGCGCCCCTGGTGTTTCCCCAGGCCAGGCACGTGCCCTACGCCTCGCTCGATGAGCGGGCGGCGACGCACGCGATCACCGCGGCCAGCGCGTCGAAGTCGTTCAACCTGCCCGGGCTCAAATGCGCCCAGATCAGCTTCACCAACCCCGCGCACGAACGCGTCTGGGAACGGGCCGGGCGCTGGCTGGGGGCCTCGCGGCCGGGCATCTTCGCCAATATCGCGGCCTACGACGAGGGCGAGGAGTGGCTGGCGGGAGTGCTGGCCTACCTGGACCGCAACCGGCAGGCGCTGTCCCAGCTGGTGGCCACTCGCCTCCCCGGCGCCGGCTACCGCCAGCCCGAGGGAACGTACCTGGCGTTCCTCGACTTCCGGCCGCTGGGCGATGCGCGCCTCGGGGACGACCCGGCTGAGTTCTTCGCCCGTGAGGCCGGGGTCGTGCTCACCCCCGGTCCCGCATGCGGCGACGCCGGCAAGGGCTTCGCCCGGCTCAACTTCGGCACCCCGCTGCCGGTGCTCGAGGAGATCATCGCCCGGCTCGCCGCGTCCCTGGCCTGACGCCCGGGACGCGGGCCGTGCCCGGGCGGATGGAGCCGGATGGGCGGGGCGGCGTGCCCTGGCCCGTCCCTTCCCGGGACGGGCCAGGGCGGGCGTGCGCGCCTGCGCATGCAGTACGACCGCCCCTGAGAGAATGCGGGAGAGCCAAACGCCCCAGGAGGCATGGATGCAGCGAGAAGCCAAGGGTTACCAGAAGACCGGGGCACTGATCGCCAAGGGCGTGTCGATGCCGGACCCGCGGACGGTGACGGTCGGCGACGACGTGGACGTGGACCGGATCAGCGGCGACGGCGTCATCATCCATCCAGGCTGCCGGATCCGCGGTAAGCGCACCGTCATCTCGGCGGGGGCCGAGCTCGGCCGGGAAGGCCCGGTCACCATCGAGGACTGCGCCCTGGGCCCGGACGTCAAGCTCAAGGGCGGGTACGCTGCCAGGGCTGTCTTCCTCGAGGGCGCGAACCTGGGCCTGGGGCATCACGTGCGCGAAGGGTGCCTCCTGGAGGAAGAATCCGGGGGCGCGCACACCGTCGGCCTCAAGCAGACCATCTTGTTCCCGTTCGTCACCCTCGGCTCGCTCATCAACTTCTGCGACGCGCTCATGGCCGGCGGCACCAGCCGCTCGGATCACAGCGAGGTCGGCTCGTCCTACATTCACTTCAACTTCACCCCGACCGGTGACAAGGCGACCCCGTCCCTGTTCGGCGACGTGCCGCGCGGGGTGATGCTCCGCGAGCACCGCATCTTCCTCGGCGGCCAGGGCGGCACGGTCGGCCCCGCCCGGGTCGCCTACGGCACCGTGGTCGGCGCCGGGGAGATCGTGCGCCAGGACATCCGCGATGAGGACCGGCTGGTCCTGCCCGGCCCGGTGCCGCCGGTGTCCCGGCCGTTCTCGCCGCACGACTTCCGCGGGATATCCCGCCTGGCTGCCCGCAACGTGGAGTACCTGGCCGCGCTCGATGCCCTGGAACAGTGGTACCGGGTAGCCCGCGCTCCGTTCTTCGCCGCCCAGGAACTCGGGGACCTGGTCTTCGAGCAGGCGCTGCGGGCACTGGCCGCTGCCCGCAAGGAGCGCGCCAAGCGGCTCGGCGCGCTGCTGCGCAAGCTGCCCGGCACCAGTGACGCCGAGCGGCAGCTCACCGCCGCGGCCGGGCTGATCGCGGTAGCCCCCCCGCCCGGTGCCGGGGCGCCGCCGCCACCCGGGGAGCTCGTGAGCGCCCTGCGCGCCGCCGCAGCCGCCGGGGACGGGTACATCGCCGCAGTGCAGGACCTGCCCGGCGAGGTCGCCTCGGCCGGGACGGCGTGGCTGACCCAGGTGTCCCGGGTGCGGACCGGCGCGGCCGCCCAGGCCGTGCCCGCGCTGGCTGCGCGGCTGGCGGGAGATCAGCTCGCGTAGGTGTCGAGGATGCGCCCGGAGAACACCGGCCACCAGCGCACGGCCCAGTCGTCGAAATCCCGGTCGCACAGGAACACGCAGGCCAGCCGGGCCTGCCGGTCCACCCAGCAGAAACTGCCGGACATGCCGAAATGCCCGAACGTGGCCGGGGAGTTACGGGCTGCGGTCCAGTGCGGTGACTTGCGGTCCCGGATCTCGCAGCCGTATCCCCACGTGTTGGGCAGCTGCCGTCCGAAGCCGGGCAGCACCCCGCCCAGCTCGGGGAGCACCGGCGTGGACGCCAGCTCGACGACCCGGGGCAGGATGAGCCGGGGGGTGAGCAGCTCCTGGGCCAGGGTGGCCAGGTCGCCGATCCGGCTCCACATGCCGCTGGCGGGCTGCCCGACCAGCCAGGTGTGCCGCAGGTCGAGCAGATCGAGTACCCGGTCGTGCAGTTCGTCCTTGAACGGCCGGCCGGTGGCGGCTGCCAGGTGCGCGGCGGCCGCGTTGATCCCGGAGTTGCTGTAGATCCGGTGCCGCCGGGGCCGGCAGATGACCCGCTCGCTGTCGAAGATGTAGCCCGAGGCGTGTGAGAGCAGGTCGCCGAGGGTCGCCCCCGGCGGGCCAGCTGGGTCGTCGAGGGACACGACCCCCTCCTGCACGGCGTCGAGCACCGTCAGCGCCGTGGCGATCTTGGTGACCGAGGCCCACGGGTGGCGGTGGCCGGAATCGTGGATCGCCATCGGGCCGCCCGGGCCGATCACCGCCACCGACACGGAATCGGCCGGGCAGTCCACGAGCGCGTGGACCAGGCCGGGACTGCTCATGACGGCTCCTCGTAGCGGTGCGGTTCCCGGGTTACGAGGCGAGTCTGCCAGGGACCTGGGTCACAGGTCGAAGCCGTCGGTGGCCGGGCGGGCCGGGTGCCCGGCCGGGAGGGTGGCGGTGTACCAGCTGGTGCCGCGCCGGAAGGTGGCCAGGTGGCCGCGCCAGCCGAGCTCGACCAGGGGCAGCCGTTCGCGGGCGGGGATGCCGTACCGGCCGACGAACCACCATGGGGCCAGTGCGACCGCGATGGTGACCCCGACGAAGAGAACCTGGACCATGGCGCTGAACAGCGCCTCCGGCGACATATCACTCACTCCTGGATTGAAATTGCCTGCGAGGGGTGTCTCGGATGCGTGGTCATGCCGTGCCCGGCCGCAGTGGTGGCGCGGCCGGGTGCGGGCCGCCACCGGGGTCTCCGGGGGACGACCAAGGGCCGCCACCCGGCTGCGTGAACCACCCGCGGGCGATTCCGGTGACGACCCTTTTTGACAACGCTGTTTAGGACGATAGCGCACAGACGCCACCGGGCGGTATCATCGCGCGAACCCGCCGGAGGGGCTCAGCTCACCGCGCCGCTGGCCGACAGGGACCAGCCGGGGTCACGGCCGGCTAGCCAGCCGGGATTACCCGGCCGCCGCGCTCATTGCCGTCGGCAGCGCGCGGCTGAGAGCCGCTGGGGCGCACGCCGATTCAGGATCTGCCGGGGCGGGGCGCGACCAGGCGGCACGGTGTCAGTGGTGACCGGCAGGGTATGGGCCATGAGCTTCGTGAACTTGCCTCGCGGATGGGCTGAACGTCCCATCGCCGACCCGGACGTCTTCGCCGGCGCGGTCGATCTGCTCGCCAGCGCGGCCAGCCGGGCCGAGGGCTGCCTGTACCTCCTGGCCTGCGACGACCGGGGCCGCCTGGCCGCTCCCACCGGGGTGGCCGGGTGGCGATTCGCCGATCCGCCGCTGGACCAGGCACGCCGGCTAGCCGTGCTGTGCGATGAGATCGCCAGCCTGGGCACCCGCCGGATCGCGGCGATCGCGGCCCGTCCCGGCCT
>CAMCQD010000136.1 GCA_945876925.1 uncultured Dermatophilus sp. | reverse complement strand
CAGCACGGAGCGGAAGCAGGCACATCCCGGACCAGTCCGGGCCGGGACCGGTGCCGGCGACTCCCAGCCCGGCGGCTCGCACGGGAGGACGAGCTCAACCCGCCACACCCCGCCGGTGATCCCGGCGCGGAACGATCCCCCGAGGGCCTCGGCCTGCTCCCGCATGTGGATCAGGCCGGTCCCGCCCTCACCCGGCCCCCGGCTCCGGCTGCCGGGCGGCACCGTGCTGGAAACGCCCATGACGACCCGCTCCCCGGTGACGAGGTAGTCGATGCGGACCTGCCCTCCCGGCGCGCCATGCCGGGCAACGTTGCTGAGCGCCTCACGCAGCGAGCGCCGCAGCGCCAGGCGCAGCGGGCCGTCCACCCAGCTGGCGTCGCCCTCTGCGCGCACGCTCACCCCGAAGCCCAGTTCACGCAGGGCGCTGATGGATTCGCGCACGTCAGCGAGCGGCTCCCCGCTCGTGGCCGCGGCCTGGCCAGCGCCGGCCAGGGCGTCGCGTTCCAGCACCCCGAACAGGCGCCGCAGATCGGTGAGCGCTGAGCGTGAGGCGTGCTCGATGCGCGTGATGGCCTCCTGCCGGCGCTCCTCGTCATCAATCACCGAGGCCAGCTCGGCCAGCATGACCACCATCGTCAGATCGTGGGCCACGATGTCGTGCAGCTCACCGGCGAGGCGCTGACGCTCCGCCGCGCGGGCCCGGGCCGCCTTCTCGGTCAGCTCGTCGATTTCCCGGCGATCCCGGCGCTGCTTCTCGGTGAGAGACCTGATGAGCGCGCCGGCGACGGCCGCCACGCCGAGGGCCGGCAGCAGCGCCCACGTGACGCTCGCCAGGGTGAAGAGCCCGCCGGAGGCCGACCACAGCGCCCAGATGCCGCAGCACGCCACGAAGGCGACGACGCGAGGCGGGGTGCACGTGGCGGCCACGAGGGCGATCATCACCAGCACCGGCAAGCCCAGGTGCGGAGCCGTCCCCCAGGCGACCGAGCCGCCCAGCAGCGGCAGGAAGCACGCCGCGGCGATCCCGGTGCGCAGCACGGCGAGGCACAGCACCGCCGACGCTGCCGCCGCGGTGAGGGCGGGAGCGTCGGCCCGGTTCCCCGCGGACAGGACATCCGACATCCCGGACAATGCGAAGAAGAGCAGCAACGGCACCCTGATCCGCCAGGGCAGCGCGTCGGCCGGGGTCGTCAGCGACCGGAGCAGTCTCGTCACGGGGAACCACGCTTTCAGGCCGGTGGCCGGGAGCTGCCACCGGGGTCCCGCACCCGGATCCCCCGGCCAGGCCCGCGACGGGGCACCCGGGCGCCGGCCCGGCATAGGCGGCTCCTATCCTCCAGCACATGGAGCGGACCCGGGTGCTGATCGCCGAAGACGACCTCCTCATGCTCGAGGCGCTGCGCGTCTTCGTCGGCGCGGCAGGCGACATGGTCGTCGCGGGCGAGGCGCACGACGGGCAGCAGGCGGTCGCGAAAGCCCTCCAGCTGCGGCCCGACGTCATCCTCATGGACATGCACATGCCCGGGATGGACGGCGCCGACGCGACCGGGATCATCCACGAGCAGCTTCCCGCGGCGACGATCATCGCCGTCTCGTCCTTCGCCACGGACCGGTACGTCGTGCGCGCGCTCCGCAAGGGAGCCTCGGCCTATCTCGTGAAGGACACTCCCCCGGCGCAGCTCGTCGAGGCGATCCGGCGCGCGCGCCGGGGTGAGGCCGTGCTCTCCCCGCAGGTGCTCCGCCACGTCGTAGCGCAGGTGCGGGAAGAGCCGGCCCGGCGCGCGCCGGACACCGTGAGCAGGAACATCAGCGAACGGGAACGGGAGGTCATTCAGCTGCTCGCCACGGGCAACAGCAACCGGGAGATCGCCGAGCGCCTGCACCTGAGCCAGGCCACCGTGAAATCGCACCTGGCCCGGATCATGGCCAAGCTCGGGGCACGCGACCGGGTCCAGCTCGTGATCCGGGCCCACGAGTACGGCATCGCGGAGCTGCGCCTCGACCATTGAGGGGTCCCGCTGACCGCCGGTCACGCCACGGCGCCCGCGGCCCGGTCGCCGGGCAGGCTCACCGCGTGGGCGATGACGCTGATGAGCACCGAGGGGATCACCACGACGAGGAACACGACGCCGAGGTACCCCGATGGCAGCGCCTGCACGGTCACGGCGAGGATCCCGGGGACGCTGCGGATGCCGGCGATGAGCAGCTCGATCACGCCCCCCGCCACGCACGCCGCCACGACGAGGACCAGGCTGAGCGTGACCAGGTAGACCTGGCTGAGGCCGGCCGAGGCCAGGCATGCCCCCCGCGGCAGGCCGAGAACTCCCAGGAAGCGCATCGTCCGGCCCAGCGAGCTGGCACCCAGCCACATGCCCGTCACCGCCGTGGCGATGGCCATGGCGATCGGGCCGAAGAACAGCACGACGAGGTCCATCACCGTCATCGTCGATTCGGAGTTCGTCGCGATCCCCTCAACCTGGCTCACCGTGAGGATTACCGGCACCACGCCCATGGCGAACAGCACCGGGTACAGCACGATCGGGTCGAGCCGGAGCGACTCCGTGGCCAGGCCGCAGGACCCGTACGCCAGCGGCCGCCGCGGGAACAGGCCGATGAGGAGCTTATGCACCTGACGGATCCAGCCGCCGCGCACGACGCCCCCGGCCCACACCAGGGCGAGGATCGAGCCAATGCTGACGAACAGGCCGGCCTGGTCGCGGAACATCAGCCACCCGGAGGCGACGCTCACGACGGCAGCTGCCAGCCACGCGTGGCCTGAGCCCAGCACGCGCCGGGCGAGGGACCGCCGCGGTTCGCGCCCGGTGCCGGCCAGGGCCAGCCGGGCCGGGGTCCGCGCGATCCGCCACGCCCCCAGCAGCCCCGAGAAGGCGACCAGCCCGGTGACGATCGCGAACGAGGCAACGTAATCAGCCGGCGCCGGAGCCAGCGGCACCCCGGGGACGAACGCGGGCTGGCCGCTGATCACGATGGGCGCCCGGGCCAGCAGCGGCGCGCCGGCCAGCGCGAACGCCACGCCTCCGGCGATCCCCGCGAGCAGCGAGGCCGCCACTCCCAGGCCGATGATCCCGGCGGTGCGCGCGAACGGCATCCCCGCGATGGCCCAGCACGCATAGTCGTACCGGCGCCGCTCGATCCCGAAGCGGCCCACCTGGGGAAGGATGACCAGGCACGAGCCGATGATCCACAGCACCGCATTGGTGGCTACCGCCTGCGACGACTCCGGCATGCCCAGGCCGCTGCCGCTCAGGCGCAGGACGCTGAACAGCAGGCTCAGCATCCCCCCGGCGACCGCGACGATGAACGCCTGCCCCGCCAGCCCGGCGGCGTCGGCCCGCAGCTGGTGAACCGCCAGGGCCCGCATCGGGCCAGCCCCCGGACGGGCCATCACACCCGCTCCAGGTGCCTGGGGCTCAGCCGGCCGCCGTCGAGCCAGTACACCGCCGAGGCGCACCGGGCGAGCTGCTCGTCGTGCGTCACCGCGACGACGCTGCCACCCGAGCGCGCCATGTCCGTCAGCCGCCCGGCGATCACCTCCGTCGAGGCGGAGTCGAGGGCGGCGGTCGGCTCGTCCGCGAAGATCACGGCGGGAGCCTTGATGAGCCCCGTTGCGAGGGCTACCCGCTGACGCTGCCCCCCGGAGAGCTCGCTGGGGTAGTGCCGCGCCACGTGGCCCACTCCCAGGTCGCCGAGCAGGTTCAGCGCGGCGGCACGCCCCTCCGGCACGCGGGCCAGCGCGGCAGCCATCGCCACGTTGTCGGCGGCGGATAGCCCGGGGATCAGGTGCGAGTCCTGGAAGATGAACGAGACCTGCTGCCGGTACAGGCGCTTGATCTGCCCGCGCCTGGCCCGGCGAAGATTCAGGCCGAGCAGCCGGACCGTACCGGCCTGGGCGCGGTCCAGCCCGGAGATGACCTGCATCAACGTGGTCTTACCGGCTCCGGAAGGCCCCATGATCGCGACGAACTCCCCCCGGTGCACCTCTAGCGTGAGGTGATCGAGAACGTTCACGCGGGAACCGGCGGAGTCCTCGAAATAGAAACTCACATCCGCCGCACTAATGGCACCCATCATCACTCCGATCGTGATTCGTACGAATTCAGCAAGGACACTATCCGGACCTGCGCCGGCACAATATCCGGGTCACCCCGGACCGCATCTGAGGGAGACATCCGCTGCGGCCCGGCTCCAGCCGCTCAACCTGGTCTTGCCCCCGGCCCGGCTCCTCACCCCGGCTCCGGATGTGACTAATCCCACGGACTTCAAGGGTCGCCTGCCTTTTTACCGGGCGCCCCATCCATGCCGAGATATCTCAGTATCCTGGCTCTGAGGAAATCCGCGGCCGCCGCCTCGATACGCGGGGAACTCCCCCGGTGACCCCCCGGCGAGGAGACGTGGCATGGCCACGCACCGGCAGCCTGGGCCGCGCAGAACTGCCGGGCCAGGCCCGCGTCGATGCGAGCGTCGTTGCGGCCGACGCTGATCGCACCCCGGCAGCCGACGCCGCCGGCCCACATGGCCCGGGCGATCGCCGCCCAGTCCAGGCCCGCCGCGGACGCGAATTCCCGCTGGTCCCGCTTCCCCGGCAGGCGGCCATCAGGATGCGGGATGAGCGGATTCACCAGGACCGCTCCCCGTATTCCCAGCCCAGCCCAGACAATCGCCGAAAGCAGGACCGCAGCCCCGGCAGAACTGCCCGCGCACACCACCTCCGCCGAAATGTGCTCCATGATCCACGAAACGGCGCCGGCGAGCGCCACCGCAGACCGCAGGCTCCGCCCCGCCCCATCTCCCCCGCGGGGATTGACGACAACAACGTCGATTCCGTAGCCGAGGCACCATGCCCACGTCCTGGGAAAAAGCGGAGGCAGGGCGTTCCCGTACGCCCCGTAGCATTCCACCAGGACGCCCCGCCTAGGCGCCTCACCAGAATAGATATCCAGCTGCCAGGAATCGGTGGCCTTAGCCGTCCACGAGCAGCGCACCAGCGGAGGTTCCTCGCGGACGGCACCGATGACCACCCGGCGCCGGTCCCCGGCCAGTTCCCACGCCGATTGCCGCAGGGACAGCTCACGGGTCACGGAGTGAACCATGACCTCTCCAGGGCGGCGCCCCTCCCGCAGGAACGTGCAGTGCCGTGCCGGGGCACCCGGAAGCGCTACTCCCTCCTCGGCCGCAAAGGGCACCAGGCTCCGGGAACCGCCGGGCCCGGAGCGCAGGCCCACGCCCAGTTCCCCGGAGATGAGCACCGGCTCCAGGCCCGCCGGCGCCGGTACCGAGGTGCGACCCTGCGCCCGCGCGGCAACCACCTCCCCATGCGGCAGATACGAGTAGGTGACCCCGGCCCGGCAGCCCGCGAACCAGCCGTGACGCTCCTGGTCGAGTAGTTCCTCCCGCCAGGGTCCGCCCCGGCACGCGGGCGGATGGAGGATCGTCACCGGGGCACCCGGGCCACCACCCTGGATGACCACGCTGCCTCCCCGCAGCTGCATCGCGGCGGTGTAGTCGTGCCGTGAAGTCTGGAGCAGGAGATCGAAACACGGCTCACCGGCGGAACCGAACGTCATCTCGAGCACGCTGTAACGTCCGCTTAGCCAGGCGGGCACGATCACGGTGCCGGCACCGGTCAC
>CAMCQD010000135.1 GCA_945876925.1 uncultured Dermatophilus sp. | reverse complement strand
TGGCCCCGGTCCCCCCCACCGGGGCCATCGCATTGGCAGGGCATGCTCGCCGGCCCGGCCCGCGGCGCACCGCCGAGATGCGGGCCGCCGAAGTGCGGGCCGTCAGCCGTCAGCCGTCAGCGGACGATGATCCCGCTGCTGCGCATGGCGTCTTTCACCTGGCCGATGGTCAGCTCCCCGAAGTGGAACACGCTGGCCGCCAGCACGGCATCCGCCCCCGCCTCGACCGCGGGCGCGAAATGCCCGGCCTCGCCCGCCCCGCCGCTGGCGATGATCGGGACCGGCACCCGCTCGCGCACCAGCGAGATGAGCGGCAGGTCGAAACCGTCCCTCGTGCCGTCGGCGTCCATCGAATTCAGCAGGATCTCCCCCGCCCCGCGCCGGGCCGCCTGCTCGCACCAGTCCAGGGCGTCGATCCCGGTACCAGCCCGCCCGCCGTGCGTGGTCACCTCGAAACCGGATTCGGTGCGCGGGGCACCCGGCGGGCAGCGCCGCACATCCGCCGAGAGAACGAGCACCTGACCGCCGAACCGGGCGGCGACCTCGTCGATGAGCTCCGGGCGCGCGATCGCGGCCGTGTTGACCCCCACTTTGTCGGCGCCGCAGCGCAGCAGCCGGTCGACGTCGTCCACGGTGCGCACCCCGCCGCCGACGGTCAGCGGGATGAAGACCTCCTCGGCGGTGCGGGCGACGACGTCGTACATCGTCTCGCGCTCGCCGCTGCTGGCGGTGACGTCGAGGAAGGTCAGCTCGTCGGCGCCCTGCTCGCCGTAGCGGCGGGCCAGCTCCACCGGGTCGCCGGCATCACGCAGGCCAAGGAAGTTCACTCCCTTGACGACTCGTCCGGCATCGACGTCAAGGCACGGGATCACGCGGATGGCAACGCTCATCGGCGCAGCCTATCGGCCCCGGCCTGGCCACGGCGCGCCGGCCCGGTGCGAGGAAGCGCACCGTCGCCGGGCTCACAGCCGGACGAAGGCCGCCCAGGTGGCATCGTCGACCACGCCGGTCGGGGCCAGCCCGAGGCGCTTCTTGACGCCGCGCAGCTGGTAGGCGGTCCGCTGGTCGAATACGCCGCTGGGAGTGAGCCCGAGGAGCCGCTGCACCGCGCTCACTGCCGGGCCCCGCGAACCGGCCTGCAGCTTCGTCCCGGCATACGGCAGCCACGGGTAGGCGCCGATCTCCACGCGATTCCAGGTGCGCAGGTCCACCACCCCGGTGGCGGCCAGGCCCCAGCGGCGCTGCACGGCAACCACGGCATCCCTGGTGGCGGCGTCAAACTGCCCGTTCGCACGCCTGCCCAGGGCCCGCTGCAAGACGCTCACCGGGGCTCCGGTGTCCCCGGGCCGCAAGACGGTCTTCTTGTGCGCGGTCAGCGGCGTGATCACCATCACCCTGGCGGTCTGCGTACTGGCCCCGGTGCTGTTCCCGGACGCGGCCGGATCCGGGCCGGCCGGGGCAGGTGCGGAGGAGCCACTGGTCAGGCGCACCCACGTGGCCGCGTCGAGCGCCCCGGTGACCGGTAGCCCGGAACTCCGCTGGTAGGCCAGCACGGCAGCCCGGGTGCCCGGGCCGAACTGGCCGTCGGCGGTCAGGGACAGCAGCCGCTGCCCGGTGGCGATCTGCGGGCTGCGCTGCCCGATGACCCACGTGCTGTAGGAGGTCCGGGGCGCGGCGGCGGGGACCGGGCAGGCCGTCGTGCGGGCGGCGGAGTAGACCGGGGCAGGCTGGCCCGCGTACACCCGGCACGGCCCGAGGTCCTGGGTGGTCAGCGCCCGGCCGGTCCACCACGAGGTGCGCTTGAGCGCGCCGTCCCAGGTGAGCGAGACGTGCACATGGTCGGTGTGCGGGTTCGAGCCGGAGTAGGCGGTCCAGCCGCGCTGAGGGGCGTAGGCGCGCCACATCCGGGCGTTCCAGATGACATACTGCACGCCCAGGCGCCGCGCATTGGCGCCGTTACCGGCCGAGATCCACGCGGCGAAAGCGTCCCCGGCGGCGCGCTGCGCCGGGATGGCGGCGTTCACCATCCAGTCCAGGGCCCGGCCGTCGTAGTGCTCGCTCGTGCCGCCGCCGGAGCAGTAGCGCTGGTAGCCGACGGTTCCCACGCCGTAGGTGCGGACTAGCAGCTGGCCCAGTGCCGTGGTGCCCGCCCGGGACACCGGGTCGCACGAGACCTGGGCCTGGTAGCCGGGCTGGGCATCCAGGCCGGCCGGCAGGCGCACGGCCGCGACCGGGGCGGCAGCAAGGGCGCTGACGGTGCGGCTACCGGAGGATGTACCGGTCCCTGCCGCGGCGGCCTGCTGCGGGCTGGCCAGGGCAACGGCAAAGGCGGCGGCAAGGGTGAGGGCGATATTCGGCACGAGGCTACGGCGCATGATTCTCCGGACCGGAAGGCGGGGGGTCATGGGCCACGGATCCGGCCCGCCGTCCCATCGGCAGTTACCGGACCGTTATGAGTGCGCGTCTTAGACAACTGGATAGTTACGCCCCGGAAGGCGATTCGCGAGCCTTAGGGTCATCGCCCCCGGCGCTGGCCGTGACCGGCGCGCCGTGCGCCGCCGCCAGTACCCGGCCGGCTGCCCTGACGCCGGTGCTGGCGGTGACCCTCCCGCCGGTGAGCCGGGCGGTGGCAGGGCAGGCGCCCCTCGCCCGGTTCCGGGCAGGGGAAAACCGCCGGGACGGCCGGCGAGGCGGGCGGAGGAATCAGCCCGGTGCCAGAAGGGCCGGTTACAGGTTGATGGTCGTGCCGGTACGGGCCGATTCGATGGCCGCCTCGGCTACCCGCACATTGGCCATGCCCTGCTCCAGGGTGACGATGTCGGCCTCCTTGCCCAGCACCGCATCCCGGAAGTTCTCGTGCTCGACCAGCAGCGGCTCGCGCTTGGGGATCGCGAACCGCACATAGTCGCCCTCGGAGACCCCCCGGAACTTCGCCAGCGCATACCAGTCCGAGGCGACGTTCCCGTTGGCGTGGAAAGCCAGATCGGCGGTGAGCGTGTCCGCCAGGAAAGCACCCTTATCACCGGTGATCACGGTGATCCGTTCCTTGAACGGGCTCAGCCAGTTCACCGTGTGCCCCGTGATGGTGCCGTCCGCCAGCAGCCCCGTCATGACGACCATGTCCTCGAAGGCACGGCCTGACCGGAACGCGGTCCGGGCGCTGACCGCCGTGAACGGCGACTGGCGCACCCAGCTGGTCAGGTCGATGTCGTGCGTGCCCAGGTCCTTGACCACCCCGACATCGGCGATCCGGGCCGGGAACGGCCCCTGGCGCCGGGTGACGATCTGGTACACGTCACCCAGATCCCCCGCCTCGATCCGGGCCCGGGCCTGCTGCAGCGCCGGGTTGTACCGCTCGATGTGCCCGGTAGCGCCGACCAGCCCGGCCCTGGCGAAGGCGCTGACCAGCTGCCGGGCTGAGTCGGTGTCCTGGGCGAGCGGCTTCTCGATGAGGGCGTGCACGCCCGCCTCGGCCAGGGCGAGCCCGATCTGGAGGTGGTACGCGGTCGGCACCGCGACCATGCAGTAGTCCAGGCCCTGGGCGATGAGCTCGTCGATGCCGCTCAGCAGGGGCCGCCCGCGCGCGACGCCGTGCGGGTCGCCCCCGGCATCGGCCACGGCGACCAGGTCGACCCCGGGCAGGCTGGACAGGATCCGGGCGTGGTTGCGGCCCATCATGCCCAGTCCGATGAGACCGGCGCGCAGGTTAGCCATCCTCACGCACCCGCCTTGGCCAGGGCGTTCACGGCTTCGGCGATGCGTTCCAGGCCGGCCTGCCCGACCGAGGGGTGCACCGGCAGGGAGAGGCACTGCGCCGCCGCCCGCTCGGTCTCGGGCAGGTCGGCATCAACCTGGAAGGTCTTCAGCCGGTGGTTCGGCACCGGGTAGAACATGCCCGAGCCGACCTGGTACTCATCCTTGAGCGCGGCCGCGAACCCGTCGCGGTCCTGGGGCACCCGGATCGTGTACTGGTGGTAAACGTGCACCGCGCCGGGAGCGACCGGCGGCGTGATGACGCCCTCCAGGTTCGCCGACAGGAACGCCGCGTTCGCCTGCCGGGTGGCCGTCCAGCCATCCACTTTCTTGAGCTGCTCACGGCCGATCGCGGCGTGAATATCACTCATCCGGTAATTCATGCCGACGACTTCGTTGTGGTATTGCCGCAGCATTCCCTGATTGCGGTACAGCCGGATCTGGTGCTCGATGTGCTCATCGGCGCAGCTGACCATGCCGCCTTCACCGGACGTCATGTTCTTCGTCGGGTAAAGCGAGAACATCGCGAATTCCCCGAATGCGCCCGCCGGGGTGCCGTTCAGTGAGGCGCCGTGCGCCTGGGCGGCGTCCTCGAAGAGCTTGAGCCCGTACTTGTCCGCCAGGGCCTGCAGGGCGAGCATGTCAGCCGGGTGACCGTACAGGTGCACTGGCATGATCCCGGCCGTCTTGCTGGTGATGGCCGCCTCAGCCGAGGACGGGGACAGGCAGAAGGTGCCCGGGTCGATGTCGGCGAACACCGGGGTGGCCCCGGTGAGCGCCACCGAATTGGCCGTGGCCGCGAAGGTGAACGAGGGCACGATGACCTCGTCCCCGGGGCCGATCCCGGCGGCGAGCAGCCCCAGGTGCAGCCCGGAGGTACCCGAGTTGACCGCGACGCACGCCCGGCCCAGCCCGAAATGCGCGGAGAACTCCTCCTCGAAGGCCCTGACCTGCGGTCCCTGGGCGAGCATGCCGCCGCGCAGCACGGCGTCGACGGCGGCGCGCTCCTCGTCGCCGATCAGCGGCTTCGCCGGGGGGATGAACTCACTCACGGATGACCCCTTCGTTGTGCGGTCCTCGCGCGGCCGGCGAATCGGTGCGGCGCGGTGCCCCGGCGGGCACCCGGCGTGCGGCACAATGGCGTGGCGCCGTCGAGGAATTCGGATGTATGAGCGGCGTGCCCGCGATCGACGCGCCGGTCGGGTGCGCGATCGCGGCCCAGACTACCGCGAGGCAGTGCGAAGAGAGGCTACCCATCGTGAAGGTGCTCAGTGTCGTTGGCGCAAGGCCGCAGTTCGTCAAGCTCGCCCCGGTGTGCCGCGCATTCGCCGCCGCCGGCGGGATCGAGCACGTCATCGTGCACACCGGACAGCATTACGACGCGGTCATGTCCGATGTGTTCTTCGACGATCTGCGCATCCCCGCGCCCGACGTCCACCTGGGGGTCGGCTCCGGTGACCACGGCGCCCAGACCGGGGCGATGCTGGCCGGGCTGGAACCGGTGCTCCTGGAGCACCGCCCGGACTGGACCCTGGTATACGGGGACACCAACTCCACCATCGCCGCCGCCCTGGCCGCCGTGAAGCACCACCTGCCAGTGGCGCACCTGGAGGCGGGGCTGCGCAGCTTCAACCGGCGGATGCCCGAGGAGCACAACCGGGTACTCACCGATCACGCCTCCGACCTGCTGCTGGCCCCCACCCAGGTGGCCATGGAGCACCTGGCCGCCGAGGGACTGGCCGCCCGCTCGGTGCTGGCCGGCGATGTCATGACCGACGTGCTCATGGATGTGCGCGACAGGGTCGCGGGATCGCCCTCGCCCATCGTGGCCGGCATGTGCCTGGAGCCGGGCTCGTACTCCCTGGCGACCATTCACCGCGCGGAGAACACCGACGAC